>JAYUFP010000685.1:0-4270 GCA_043738665.1 Isosphaeraceae bacterium | reverse complement strand
TCGGGTTGTGGTTTCCTTCCCCGTGCGTGAGTCGTTCGACGGAGCCTCCAATTAGCTTGACCCGATAGAGGTTGATCGCGAGCAAGCCGTCCATGGTCCCTGTGAAGTAGACCCAGTCGTCGGTCTTTCCGGCTTTAAGAACGCTCCGGACTTCCCAGGGGCCTTTCGTGATCTGCCCTTTCAGCGTCCCGTCTTTTTCATAGTGATAGATATGTTTCCAGCCGTCGCGCTCGCTGAGGAAGAGGAAGCTGCCGTCGTCGAGGAAGGTGGGAGCCCCGGGGTTTTCGACCCAGGCCTTGGTGGTGTCGCGGAAAAGACGTTTGCAAGTGCCGTCTTCCGGCGAGAGGTTGACGAAGTCGAGCCAGGTCTGCGCTCGGTCCTGGACGTAGGCGTAAGCCGTTTTGCCGTCAGGCCACCAGCCGACGTGGCTGACGAGAATGTCGTCCTGGGGGTAATCGCTCAGGTCGACCGCGTCCTCAAATTTTTTCCCCAGATCTTTCGTGAGCCTCAAGATGCTGAGGGAAAGATCGTCGATCGATGATTGATCCTCGGTCACTAAAATATCGGAGATTCCCAGGCTGACCCGGGGATTGGGTTCCCCCGCGCGAGGATATGGCGTGGGTTCCAGCCGACGCCCTGTCGGCCCTTCATTCGTGACCGTATGGATCGGCACGGGCCGGTCGTCGAACCTCTGGAACGCGACGCGACGCGAGTCGGAAGTCCACCAGTAGGCTTTGGCCGAGCGGTTGTAGATTTCTTCCCCGTAAACCCAGTCCGCCTCGCCATACCGGACCGTGTCGGTGCCGCCGCTCGACAGGGGCGTTTCCGTACGAGTTTTTATGCCGACCGTATAAAGGTTGTGCTTCCGGACGAACGCCACCGCCTTGCCGTTAGGACTGAATGACGCCAACTCTTCGTCGCCTTCGGTGTTGGTCAGTCGAGCCGCAAAAGAGCCGTCAAACTTCCCGTAGTAAAGGTCGCCCGAGTGAGTGAACAGAGCACCCTCGTTCTTGGGGTCCATGTTAAACGTGGTACGCCGGCTCACTTCCGCGGCCGTATCGGCATCGATCGACGGAACGCTTGTAAGACCCTTCGTGAACTTGGCCGCGTCGATAAATAATTCGGCCTTGCCGGTGCGGGCCTCGACCTTGTAGAGCTTCCCCTGCTTGACCTGGAGCCAGTGCTCGCCGTCGAGCCAGCGGACGTTCGCGGGAGTGCCGCTAAAAAGGAACATCGCGCGGCCCGTCCCGAGAGTCGCATACGTGATCGGCTTGACCGGCTTGCGGTCTTCGGGCAAGGGGCGGGCCGCGACCGTCAGGAGGAGGGCAGGGCGGGGGAGCCGGACCACGGGGAAGTCGGTCCCTTCCGCGAGTCCCGAGTCAAAGGCGTTCCAGGTCGCCAGGCCGTCGTCGGAACCGGGTTCGAGCAGGTAAACGGCCAGGGTTCCGAGAGCCTGATCCGTGGGGACCACGAACGAACCGGCTTCGATGCGTCGCGTACCGCGTTGAGAGGTCACGGTCAGCGTCAACGGCTCATGGCCTTCGTACTTCCGCGGCGAACGAGTGATCTTGTCGACCCGGTAAGACTCGGCCTCAAGGTCGAGGTCTTCACGTAGTTCGTTCACGGTCAGGCCGTGGCGTTGAAGGGTCTCGGCGACGTGCGTGAATTTCGCGGGGATCACGTAGGCCCAGGGACGAGAAACGCTCACGGTTGGCTCGAAGTTCAGAACGGGCTCGACCTCATACTCTTTGGGCTCGTCGGTCGCGACGTTCCGGCCGTTTTCCTCGCGTTCTACGAAACCGAGGATCTTGACCTTCCCGCCTGACGGTTTTGCCTCGGAACGGATCGCGATGGTGTCGGCAGGCTTCTCGGCGCGGCTGTCTTTGAGGAGCTTCGTGATCTTGGCCTTGTTCGTCGCGGCCTCTTCAAGGCAGGAGAGGACGAAGTCGCGGGTGGCGAGCACGCGCGTCTTGAACGGGGCGTGGGAGTAGGCTTCGGAAAGGATCGCGATGCGGTTCCGTAGGCCCAGGTAAGTCGTCCCGTAGCGCGGGCTGGCGGGGTAGGTCGTCCAGCGGGTGTGGTTCTGGGCGAAATTGCCGTAAAAATAGGCGTTCAGGCTGGTTTTCTTCGAAAACACCTCGCCCGCGCGCGGCAAAAACGTGTTGCGGACGTAATCGATCACTTTCGGGTCGCCGGCCGGGTTCTTGGGGCCTTCGTAGGTGATCGTGTAGCGGTGGTGCGAGCCGTTTGTGGTGTGACAATCAATGATGACATGCGGGTCCCACTGATTCACGGCGCGGACGAGAGCCCGGGTCTCCGGGGCTTCGAGCTTGATGAAGTCTCGGTTGAGGTCGAGGCCCCCGGCATTTTCGCGCTGACCCATGCCGTCCTCGGGACCGATCTGGCCGGGGCGGTTGGTCTTGGCCACGCGCTCGTTGCCGTCGGCATTAAGGTTTGGGATCACGACGAGGACGAGGTCTTTGAGGAGGGGGTGGCCCGGCTTCGCGACGAGGTCGCGGACGAGCATCGGCAGCGCCTCCTTGCCATCGACTTCGCCCGCGTGGATGTTCCCGAAGAGCAGAACGACGAGCTTTTCCGATCGGGAAGCCTCCGCGGCGGTTTTGATCGGCGGGTCGGCGACGATCAGCGTGGTGATCGGTCGGTCTTCGGCGGTCTTGCCGATCTCAGAGAGGTTGACGAGTCGGGACGACTTGGCAAGCTCCCGGCAAAGAGCCTCGACCTCCGCGCCGAGCGCCGTGGCCCGGTAATTCGAGCGTTCCGCGGCCGTCCGCAGGCTCTCGGGGGCCTCCGCGACGGTCTGCGCCGGGGCGAGGAGTGACAGGGCGACGGTCAGCGTTTGGATCACGTTGAATATCCTCGAAGCGTGTGGGTCGGACCTGCGAAGGGTTCATTCACGCGATAAACCCCGCAAAATTTGACCGTCGTGGCGACTCTCGCAGTCACGGGGCGGCCGAACAGACGGTGGATTCAGACGTTTGCACATGGCTGATTAACCCGATGTAAAGTGGCCGCGTCCGGAAAAAACGGCCGTTTTCACGTCAAATCAACGGCACATCCTCATTCCGAGTTGCGTCCCGACCGCGGGCGTTCTAGTGTCGGGTTAGAGGACTTCCCGTCTCATCTGTCATGGCGTGGATTGTCAGCCTTTCAAGAAACCGTCTTCACGGCGGCACGCTCGGTCCTGCGCCCGGACAACCGTGCGGCGCGGACCGGGCTTCGATCGGTTCAACAGGACTCGGTTCCTAGTACATTGAGGAAGCTACCAATGGTTCGGCCCTCGTCTCGCGAGCTCACCAAGATTGAAACCTCCCGACGGACGCGCCGCCACCGTGAATCGGTACGCCGGCCGATTTTCCACCCGAGCTTCGACAACCTGGAAGTCCGGATCACGCCGACGACGGACGTCTGGTCGGGGGCTGTCGACAATCTCTGGTCTCGCGGGGCGAACTGGCAGGGGGGTGTCGCGCCGGTCGCCGGGGACGACCTCGTCTTTCCGGCAGGCGTGGCCCAGAAGACCGCGGCGAACAACTTCGCCGACGGCACCACGTTCGGCTCAATCACCATCGCCGACAGCGGTTACGACCTGATCGGCAACGCGATCCATTTGACCGGCGGCCTCTCGGCGAGTTACACGTCGCTGATCTCCATGGACGAGATCAACACGACGTTCTCCTCGGGAGCCGCGGCGGTCTCGGTTTCCGCCGGCGGCGAACTCGACATCTTCGGGTCGGTGAGCGGGACCGGCGGCATGACCCTTGCGGGCGGGGGCGTTCTCAAACTGACCGGGATCAGCGCGAACACGTACACGGGAACGACCACGGTCAACGCGGGCACGCTGCTGCTGAACAAGACGGGGGTCGCGGTCCCCGGCGACCTCGTCATCGGCGACGGCGCGGGTTCCGACCTCGTCCGCTTGCTCGCGGCCGACCAGATCGGTGACTCGGCGACGGTCACCGTCAATTCTTCGGGCACTTTCAACCTGAACGGCTTTAACGACACGATCGGCACCTTGGTGCTGACGGGCAGCTCGGTCGCGACGGGCACGGGCGCGTTGACGCTGAACGGCGACCTCACGACGAATTCTTCCGCAACACAGGCGACCTTCACGGGCAAGCTGGCCCTCGCCGCGGGATCGCACACCTTCAACATCGCCGACCCAGTCCCGGCAACTCTCCCCGACCTCGTGATCTCGGCCGACATCAGTGGTGCGACGGGGTTCACAAAGACCGGCCTCGGCAACCTCAAACTC
>JAYUFP010000684.1:0-12675 GCA_043738665.1 Isosphaeraceae bacterium | reverse complement strand
AAACCGGCGGGAAAACGCCGCATTCGCTCTTTCCGATCCGTCATCAGCCATCCGTCATCAGCCATTTCCTAGCCATTTCCTTTCGGGACGGACTCTCAGCGGTCAATCCGTGTTTTGTGCGGCTTGAGTCGTTGATTCGCAATGGACTTTGCAAGCCGCCTCACTGCCCTCGTTCCTTCGCCTCCACGCTTATCGCCTCTCGGACCGCAAAGAAGCCGAAGGTTCGTTCGTTCATCAGGAACGTTCCCGAGAGCGTGTTCTTCCCCTCTGTTGCGAGAAACGCATCATATTCCTGTTCGGTCCGGGGGAACTTCACGACGAACGTGGACTTGTGCGGCGGGTCGATCCCGACCTGGCCCGTGACGAGGTACGAGGTGCCGTTGGGCTCGGAACGAAACCTGCCCGTGATCTGCCTGTCCTCGGCGACTTCGAGTTCGAGCCAGCCGTTCCAGCGCCCGTCGGCATGGAGGCGGAACCTTCCTGTGAAATCGCCGGGAATGACGGTTTTTCCGGGAGAAGGGCTCCCTTTTGAGGCATCAATCGCGAGCGGCTTCGTGATCGTGAGAATCTCGGCCTTTCCGACCGCCTCCAACCGCGGGCCTGCCGAACCGCCTTGAAAAAACGCGACGTCGCCCCCCTGCCCTTTCGGGACGACCTGACCACTATCGAGGTCGACCTGAAATCCGTCGAAGAGGATGACCCCCTTTTCGCTCGCCAGCCTCGACCCCGATTTTCCGGGTTCGAAGGTGTCGAACTGTTCGAGGACGAGCACCGGCGCAGCGGGGGCGTCGCTTGCCTCCGGCTTCCGGAGCGCGGGGCTCACGAGCATTCGCGTGTAATGACCGAGGCCCGTCTTGACGATAAGGAA
The DNA here is from genome assembly GCA_043738665.1 of Isosphaeraceae bacterium. Lineage (GTDB taxonomy): Bacteria > Planctomycetota > Planctomycetia > Isosphaerales > Isosphaeraceae > JAYUFP01. Next base: position 11,807 of record JAYUFP010000684.1, on the reverse strand, counting down.
CGTCGACCGCGAATCTCTTAGAACCGCGGGAAAGCGATCGAGTTCTTTCAGTGTCAAGACGCCAACCCGTTTCACAACGTCGCTCCCGGCGATCGTCGCCAGCCGATCGCCCTCAAGCCGCTCGAACTCTCCCGCGGAAACACCGGCGGCCGTTTGGAGAATGAGAGTAAGCCACGCCGCGACAAGAACCCGGGTTCGACCCATGAGAAGCCTCCGACGTTAAAATTGCTTTACTCGACGATCCGAATGTGGTGGACATGATTGGAGACGAGCCACTGGAGGAAGTCCTCCTGCTCCTCCGACAGTTCGACCTCGGTCATGTTCGCGGTGTCGAGTGGGGAAACCAGGTAAAAGACGCCATCGTCGAGCCATTTCGCGACGGGTTGGGGGGCGAACCAGTATTCGCCTTCGCCGAGCGCGGGAACTCCGGGCTCGCCGGTGGAACTCATGAAATACACGAGTTGCGAGCGGAACCTTGGACTGATTTCGCGCGGGGCAATCCCTTCGCGATTGAGGGGAACGGCCAGGATCTTTGCCATGCGGGTCTTCCGGGGGTTTGAGTCTCAAGTTGTCTTCGCGGATTCGATCGTCTCGACGGTCGGCGGATTGGCACGTAGGTTGACGAGTTCAATCAAGCGGATGTTCGCGGACACGGCGGGGAAGCACGGGTCCACGATTCCCGTCCTCGCGGCGTCAAGTGCCGACGTCGATCGCCCCATTCCTTGGCTCTTCAGCAAGATCAGCCGCTGCGATCCCACATGGACAGCCAGTCGTGCCGCGATTGAATCCGAGGTGACGTCCCACGAGGCTTGCAGCGGATTTGGTCCTTGAGAGTCGATATTCTCCAGGAAAGACCGGGGGGCGAATACGGGAATCAAGCCGTCGTGAAAGGCCTCGGCCATCTTGCGAGTTTCCGTGACGACCCGGAGCGCTGGAACGATCGAGGCGACCACGGAGGCCGTCAAGTCGAGGGCGCGAAGCGCCAGGCGGTGGCTCTGTTTGTCACCAATCCTGTGCAAGGAATCAAGCTCCCGCACGAAATCCGCCGCCCGACCGCCCCCGACCACAAGGACGGGGCGATCCTCGCCGAGCCCTCCGAGAAGCGCTTGGAGGCGGTCGGGAAACTGCGGCCAGAGGAGCAGACTGCCCCCAATCTTGACGACCACGATCCGTGACCCTTCGCCGGTCATGACGCCTTCGCCTCGGTCGCGAGGAGTTCCAGCAACGCTTTGGCACAGGCGGCGTCGCTAGCCGCGGAATTCCAGAGATCCGACAAAGAAATGACCCGTCCGATGTCGGGGAGGACACGATCCGCGATGTCGCGCGCAAGAAATTCTCCCGAACCGGAGATCACGGCCACGGTTGGTTTCACGGGTAATGATTGCATCACGAGCCTGGCCGCCATGGCGAGCCTTCCGACAAGCGCTTCTCGAGCCGCTCGGGCGAACTCATTTGCGTCCCTTGAATCGAACTCTTCCCGATCGGCTCCAACCATGCGTGCGAGCCGGTCGCGTGCGGCGGCGATCGTCGCGGGCTTTCCGTCGGCGGTGTCGCGATCGAAGACATTCTCGGCGATTTGGCCGAGGGTTAAGAACACGTCGAGAGTGGTGGCGAAGAGTTCGGCGGCGAGTCCCGTATCTCGTGACCGGTACGGAAGGTTCGTCGCGAGGGCACAGACCGGCGTGCGTCTAACCCCGGCGTAGACGAGTTCGCGGGTCTGGAGTCGTTCCAGGTCGGTGCGTCCCAGAGCGGCAACTTCGCCGTTTCGCAACGGGATGATGTCCGTCGTGGTCGATCCGATATCGATCAGGAGGCCGCACTCCCTTCCGATTTTTTTCGCCGCGATCGTTGCCAGCGCCAGCCAGTTCGCCGCGGCGGCAACTAGAGGATGACTCCGAATCGAATCGGGATCATGGAACCGACCGTCGATACCCCAGACCAAAACGGGCTTTCCCTCGCAGATCGCCTCGACGGCATTCAGAACCGAGAAAACTCCCTCGGCCTTGGTTTCGAAACAGTCACACAATTCGGCGGTGGTCGTCAGTGCCAGGCCGTCAAAGGGCTTGAAGTGCTTAGTCAACGCGAGGAGTTGAGCCGTCAGACCTTGCGGGTCGCGCCAAAGGGCGAACGAAGAAGAATGCGCCTGCCCGGCGGAATGGGCCGCCTTGAGGTTTGCCCCTCCCACGTCGATTGCCAGCCATTGCGTTCCTTGATCGGGCATTCGATCTCTCATTCGCTGAGAATCGTTCCATCGGCCAGAAAACGCAACCCCGTTCGACGTACGATCTCGGGGCGGTGGAACTCTGCACCACAAGCGTTTGCAAGCCAGGCTCGGGCCATCGCACCCGGCGGATAGAAGGGGAGAATCCCGACAAGCGACGTCGTCGGTCTCGGATTGATCTCGAGAATGGTCCAAGACGTATCGTCGGTCTCGCGCAAGAAGTCGACGCCGACCCAGCCCCTCAAGCCCCGAACCGAACGAACGGCGTCGATGGGTTCACCAAGCGACCAGAACCAGGGAGCCAGCAGCAGTCCCCCGCGGTATTGGAGAGATGGACCGTCGAGCACCATGGTCTGCCAGCCGCCACCAAGACAAGACTGCTGGGAGTTTTGACCCATAAAGAAACTTGTACTCAAGGGTTGGCCGTCGATGTATGGCTGGATCAGCATTTCCGCAGGCAGGGTATTTGCACGACAAAACTGATCGGGATCTTCAATGATAAACGTGTGAATCGATCCCGCGCCGTCAATCGGCTTCACGACGGCGGGATAACGCACGTCGCGCGGAAGTCCCTGAGCGGTTCGGAATTTTTTCGTCGGAGGAGTGCGAACCCCCGCGGCATCGAGGTGCTTTGCAAAACGTAGCTTATCGGCGGTCAACCGAATCGCCTCAGGAGTCGACCCGAGCGAACGGCCCCCCACATGTTCGATCATTTCCGCACGCGAGGCGAGAACATCGTCTGTTTCCGGGGCGATCACGAGCGTAAAATCGCAATCGCGCGCGAGTCTGGAGAACGTTGACTCCTCGTCCCCGGCGCGAACGCGAAACGTCTCGGCGATTCCGGAATCCTCATCGAGGCGCTCGTCGAGGGTCGAAACCACTTGAACGCCTTCAACGAGGGCGAACTCCCGGATCAGGGCCTTGCGCATGGCACCGCCTTCCGCGGCGAGCGACGTCGACAGTTTCTTCCCTGCGAGTCCTCCACCGGTGACCCATTCGTGAATCAAGACCCTCATGCATTCGCCTCGCAACAGAACCGAAGGCTTCCTCGCGTCATCCCCGTGATCGACCTTCGTGGCGGCCAGGCCCTCCACGCTCGCGCGGGACGTCGTGAAGCGTACCTCCCGGTCGCCGGAGTTCTCGGTCGCGGGGAAGATCCGCTCGGTCTCGCGCGGGCCTTTAAAGAGGTCCTCGGGTTCAATGAACTCTACATCGCCGACCTGGACGCGATCGCCGGAGGCGCGCCGGACCTTCGTTTCCTTCGGGCGCTGGCCGACGAAGGGATCATGACGTGGGTCGATGCGGGGATCAAGACGGCCCACGACCGAAGGGTTCTTCACGACTCGGGCGCGACGTTTATCGTCGCGGCCACTGAGACGCTTCCCGGTTCGGGAGCCCTTGCAGAGATCGCGGGATCGGGGCCTGTCGAACAGATCGTCTTCAGCCTCGATCTTCAGGACGGTCGCTCAAAGGTTGCCATAGGGTCGGACTGGGCTTCCATTGAGTCGATTCACCTTGTCGAAGAGGCGGCATCCCTCGGGATTCGTCGCTTGCTCGTCCTAGAAACGACCCGCATGGGGAGCGGTCAAGGGTTCGGCCACGATTCGCTGATCTGCGAGATCCATCACCGAATGCCGACGCTTGACGTCGCCGTCGGTGGAGGGGTCTCAGGGATTATGGACGTCCGGTTCATGGGCGATCTCGGCGTCTCGCAAGTGCTCGTGGGGTCCGCTTTACACGACGGCCGAATCAATCGCGCGGCCCTCGATCGGCTGGCGGATTGGGACTGACTTCGCGCCCTTACTCTCTCACCCACTCCGAGATTGCCGACTGTCCGAAGCTTTCTTCCACTTCGACGCGCATCACGCGAGGCAAACTGAACTTGCTCGCATGGAGCGATTCGCGGAGCCGGTCGCCGATGAAATCGGCCAGAAGCTCGGCGGTGGTGTTCGCGATCGGGAGGAGGGCGCACTCATCTTTGGGAAAGCTCCAGCGCCTCTCCTTGTAGCGGACCAGCCAGTTGGGGCCGTCCTCGTGTAGCGTGATCGATTCGCTTCGCGTCGGCAGCAGCATGCGGTGGTCGATCTCGTCGGTGATCGAACGTGTCAGATCCTTGAGGGCGATAAAATCGAAGACGTAATGGTTCACATCAAGGACGTCCTCAACCTCCACGGCGACACGATAGTTGTGACCGTGGATCCGCTCGCACTGGTCGCCCATGTACGTGATGAAATGTCCTGAGCAGAAGACCAGATAGTCTTTGCTGACGCGGACCGTGTATTTCGAAACTGCCACGACGCGATCACTCCGCGAGAAGGGTTCAAGCCGACGGTCTAAAGGCGTCAGAAGGCAAAAGGCCCGACCTGGCGAAGCTCCGCCGACAGAGGAAAACGGATTGTCCCATCACGGAGCGCCGCGAACAAGGCGGCCGACACGAGGTCGGCGGTGGCTCCCGGATTTCGCGAGTGGCCCACGGCACGGAGCCAGGAGTCGAATTCTCGAACCTTGACGAGCCCGAATTCGTCATTCGGCCACCCCGCCTCAAGAACCAGAGCCGCCCGATCCGACGCGGCGGTCGCCTCGTCCGCCCCGCGCTTTCGAAGCATTAATGTGTCCGGCAGTTCGACTAGCAAGTGCAGATACGTATTGACGACCGCAGTCTCCCAGCCTTGACCCAGTTCGATCGATTCCGCCAGAACCGGCGACGCGAGGTCGAAGACATCGGCGAACCCGTTGACGTACTGTCGCGCGATCGAGTCGCGATCGGCGGCCAATCGCATTGCGTCGAGGAGCGTCACGGTCGGTTCGGCCCGGATGTCCTGATCATCGACGGAACCGATTCCACCGGGATCGGCGAGCCGGATCGCCTCATAGACCTGGCGTGCGTCGTCAGTCGTCAGGTTCTCGAGAACCTCATGAACGCCGACACGAAGGTCGCGACCCTCCGGGACCGCGGCCAAGGGGGTGAAGAGCAGGATCATCCCGAGGTTCGTGTTGGTGGACACATAACGTTGTGTTTCCCGAACGCACTCCAGAACGGTGCGACCGATTCCCGCCTCACTCGCACGATCGAGCGGGCCCACGATCGCCTGGGCGCTCAGGAGGAAATCGAGGTAGCCGACGTCCTGAAAATCGGCGAATCGGTGCACATTCCCCGGCTTCCTTGCCGTCGCTTCGAGCACGCTCGCGAGTTGGGCGATCGCTCCAGGGGTCATCATCGCAGGCCTCTCAAGTGATTGAGGACGGAAGCGGCGATATCCTGACCCGTTACCTTCGAAAGGGCCTTCCAGCCAGGGACGGCATTGACTTCGATCACCATGACGTCACCCCGATCGAGGTCGTCGAGAAGATCGACTCCGGCCATCTCGGCCCCGACGGCGGCCGCGGCTTTAATGGCGATCTCTTCCAGTTCCGGGCTCAGTTTCATAGCCTCGGGTCGTGCGCCGAGAGCCACGTTCGTCCGCCAGTCCCCGGGAGGCCCGTGGCGCTTCATTGCGGCGATCACGCGCCCGCCGAGGACGAACGCCCGGTAGTCGAAACCGGGATGACGGATTGCCTTTTGCACGTATAAAATAGACCCAATCCGTTCGAGTGCCACGAATACCCGCCGTGCCGTCTCGCGGTCCGAAACCCGGACGAGCCCGCGGCCTTCCGAGCCGAATAACGGTTTAATGACGACGTCTCCGCCGAGCCTCTCAAAAGCCTCCAGCGCGTCGTCGGCAGACTCCCCGGCGAAGGTCGCCGGCACCGGCAGGCCCGCGCTTGCGATCATCGCGAGTGAAAGGTACTTATCGACCGAGATTTCCACGGCGCGGGGGGCATTCAAAACGGGAACGCCCGCACGCTCGATCCGCTGGAGAGCGTCCATGCGAAACACGACAGGTTCGAGCCCCGCGGGGGGCATCATGCGGACAAGGACACCATCGACCGAGGTCAACTCGATCCCGCACGACTCCACGAATCGACCGGATACCCCGACGTGTCCCGCCAAGCTCGTGAATTCGAGCGGATGAAAGTCGATCCCCGTCTTCAACGCCGCGCGGCGCAAATCCTCGACGTGCCAGCCGAATCCCGAAACGAGTGCAACGAATTTCATCCCTCAAAAAAAGATCGCGCGAGAACCTCGTGGGCGACCTTTCCGAAGGCGAACGCGCGACCGGTGTCGATGTTGTGGAAAACGACCTCGGCGGGGCTGAAGAGGTGGGGGTCCACGGCATAGAAATCGTGGTTGTACCGCGCGAAGATCGCGGCGAACGGCTCGCCGTGGTCCTTCGAACTCGACGATGGCACCTTGGGGCCGATCGCCTTGATGGAGGCGTCGTCACCCGTCACGAACAAGACGACCCGAGCCCCGTACAGGATCGCGTCGTTCGTGCGACCGATCGCCGCGAGGTCGTTCTTGGCGACGGGAGGCAACGGCGCGGAACCTTGTGCCGACTCGACGCGAGAAAGGTCGAACCCGAGTTCGGCGAGCTTGTGCAGGGCCGTCTCAATCGAGCGAGCGACAACCTGCAAGCTTCCCGCAATGCTTGCCGTCGGCGCGACGAGCAAGGTGACGCACGCGGGAGCCACCCGGCAGGCCGTCGCGATTTGCGATACCACGGCAGGAGTCGGCGGCTTGCGACCTTCCAGCACTCCGACCACGGATTCCGGCTCTTCGCGGAAGCCGATCTTGTCGAAGATCGCTTCCTTCCCGTAAGCCGCCCGCATCGGACCCGATCCCATCGCGAAGAATTTGCCTTCCTGGATCGCCCACCCGGCGTACTGGCTCGCCAGGCAGGCGGCGACGGGGTGGTCGGTTGACACTTCGACGAAGGGGGTCGTCCGACCGCCGATGTCTCCCGTGGCGAGCCCGACTTCCGCGAGGTCGGCGAGGCAAATCCTCGCGAGGTCAAGGCCCGCGCGGAGTCCGCCGCGTGCGTTGATGCCGCAGTCGATGAAGCGTCCTCCCCGCTCGATCGGGTGCGCCGCGACTTTTCGATCGCGGGCGGAGGCGAGCAGGCTTTCAACGAGTCGGTGTGCTCTCGCGTTAAGATTCATCGACCACACGCCTGGTTCCGCCGGCATTTCCGACTAGGATTTCACCGATCCCACCCTCAATGACATCTCCATTGTAACGATCGACTTCCTCGTCGAATATCTCCGGGGGGACAGGAAACCCCCACCGGGCGACCTGTCGAAGGTAGATCGAGAGAAAAGGAAGGCGGAAGCGACCTGTCGGCTCGAACCATGGAAGAAAATCAGGCATTCCCGTTCCGAATAAGCCGATGGTCCCGCGCTTCATCCCCAGGCCCGGGTAGCGACCGACACCTCCGAAAACAAAAATCGAGCCCGCGATCAAACCGCGTCCGAGGCTGTCTCCCACGTCGCCCAGAACGGCGATCAATCCGCGACGCATCTTGAACCCGACGTCTTGCCCCGCCGAGCCGTGAACCAGGATCACGCCGTCTCTCATCCCGATCCGGCTTCCGGGATACGCCGTGCCCAGGCCATAGCCCGCGGACCCGTGGATCGTCAACCGACCGCCGCGGATCTCGGCCCCGGCAAAATCGCCGACGTCGCCGTGAACGTCGATCGCCCCGCCCGTCATCCCACTCCCGACCCCCTGCCCTGCATTCCCTCTAATGACTAAAGAACCCTCGGTCATCCGACTGCCGAGTCCGCGGGCGTGACTTAGATCGCCCACGAACGTGAGCGATTCCGGGCCGGAATCATCGACTTCAAACAGGTCGCCGATCTCCGCCGTTTGATTCCCGACGGGGACGGAGAGTCTTGCGACGTCCACCGCGTTGCGGTCGCGAACGACACTCGGGTCGATTCGATCCAGGTCGAGCGGTAGGTCGGTCGTTCCTCGAAAAATGAGTCGCATGATCACGTCCCCTCGCGAGGATTCGACTTCGCCGCCGCGAGCAACTCGTGGAGCTTGATGTGGAACGGCCCGAGCTTCCCTCCATAGTTCCCCGCGGAGATCTGCGCGAGATCGAACCGGCTCGCCGCGTCGAGGCCCGCCAGGGTCGCCTGCTCGACCGACGCCCGCGTCAGGCCGTCGATCACGATCTCGTAGACACAACGGACGTCGCCGGGAAGATCGGAGTTCGTCAGGCCGCGGAGCGTCGGAGAGAACGCGGTGTTCGTGCTCGCGCGGAGGGCCTTGTACTTGCTTCCGACTTTCGATCCCGACCGGGCGATCCCTCCCGGAAAGGGAAGAATCACGTCGCGACACTTCTTCATTGCAACCACAGCGGATTCAGTCGCAAGTAAGGTTGTTGTCGCATCCTTACCCAGAAGGATGATGTTGCCGCCCGCGACTCCCTTGGTCGTACCGAAGCGCTCCTCGCAGGTGAATTCCCCGTCCATCACAGGGATTCTCCAGTAGCGCTTCCCATCAAGACGCTTGGAGATCTGAAACCCGTCGCCGAAGAAACGAAGTTTTCCGCCGACGTTCACCGACTTCTCGTCGATCGGCAAGCCGTTGTAACACGCGGTTGTCGGGCAGGTCATCACACACTGGCCGACCCGGTTCGCCAGCGCTTTTTCGAGGGCATCGCGACTGAACGCGAAGAGCAGGACGCTCACTCCGGGCCTGCCGTCAGGAGTTTCCTCGGGAGAGAGAATCCGCTCGACCGAAGCTTCGGCGTCGCAGGCGATCACGCTCGTCGCGTAGCCCGACATGGTTCTCGCGGCAACCTCAGCCCAGTGCGGAGTCGCGGCCGTGACGATGGCCCGAGCGGCCGTCATCGGGAAGGCTTCGGCGAAAGTGTCGACGACCTCCACGCCGTTCAATAACAGCGGCTGTTTCTCCGTGGTGGGGGTCATGACTCATTCCCGTCGCAGCGATAGGCAAACGGGTTGGCCACGTCTTCGACCGAGACAGGGTAGTTGCCGGAACGGATCGTGAATTCCCGATCGATCCACTCCCGGATTCTCGGGACGATCGCCGGGTCTTGCTTTGGCGTCGTGTGCAAAGTGCGGCCGAGTTTCGAAGTCCGGACCTCGCCCCGCTCGACGATGACCTCGCCGTCTTTCACGACAGAGTGAGGCATCGCGAACATCCGCTCCTTGTCGTCTTCAGGCGAGTAGATCGTGATGTCCGCATCGGCGCCGGCACCGAGGTGCCCCTTGTGAGACATCCCCAGCATTCTTGCGGGACCCGCGCGCGTGATCACGGCGATCTCGTCGAGCGTGTATTCGCGGTCCAGCTCTCCGAGCTTGCTGCGGGATCGTACGCCTTCGGGGAGCGATTTCCAGGCGTCGTCGCGGAGGCCTCGGTCCATCAGCATCGCGATGATCTTCGGATAACTCAGAAACGATCCCCCGTTGGGGTGGTCGGTGCTGAGCGCGACCTTCCACGGGTCGTCGACCCGGAGAAACCACTCCAGCCCGATCGCCCATTGGAGTGCATGGACGAGATTCTTGTCTGAATACGTGATTGGCACGACCCCGCAGCCGGTCTCGTTTTCGACGTCGATATTCACCCATTTCCGGCCAGTGATCTTCGCCAGGAAGTGACCGACCGCGCCGTCGGCCGTCATGCTCGTCGTCTCTCCGAACATCACCTGACCGACGTCCACTGTCACACCGGAATGCGTATTCACATACTCGGCGAGTGACTCCACGGCAGCGCCAAAGAGGTTCGTTTTTGCTTCGGAACGGCCGTAAGAATGAAACTGGACGTGCGCCATGTGGACGCGATGACCGTCGAGTGCTTTCAAGGTTTCGAGCGTCGTCTCGGCGTTCCCGGGCAACCCCAGATTCAACCCATGAAGGTGCATCGGGTGCGGCAATCGCAGTTCATCGATCGCTCGGGCCAGGCCGGTCATGATCGTTCGCGGAGTCACCCCGAACGCGTCGACGACATCATCGATCGTGACGACGTTCCCCTTCCCTTCCTTCCAGCGCTCGACGCCGCCGGGATTCACCACTTTCACGCCAAACCCTTTGGCCGCGTCCAGGAGCCAGGCCACGGCATCGCGGACGGCGTGATGATCGTTCCCATGGAGATGATCCATGAGGAAATGATTGTTCCCCATCAGCAAGAGGAAGGCCTTGTCGATCAACGGCGTGTCGGCGAATTCGTGATGAGCGTGCCGGGCCGCGAGCGGCGGAATCGAGGCGTCCACCGCCGTCGTGTAGCCGAGACCGGCGTAGAGATAGCCGGTCGAAAATGTCGTGGGCGTGATGCCCGCGGTCCCGGATCTTAGGCCGGCGGTCGTCGGAAACGGGTGCTCACGGCCGTCCTCGGGCCGAAACGCCCGCGCTGCGTTCACCTTGGAACCGGCGATATGACAGTGGATGTCGACCCCGCCCGGCATGACCACGTAACCGCGCGCGTCGATCGTCCGCGAGGCTTTCTCATCGGCTGCGACGGGTGCTTCGACGACCTTCCCGCCGCGGACCCAGACGTCCCGAACGTCGTTGCGAATGCCGTTCGCGGGGTCGACGACCAAGCCACCCTTGATGAGCAAGTCATAACTCATCACGAAGCGCTTCCCGCATTGAAGTTTTCCAGGATCTGGCCAATCCAGTCCCGGTCGGTAGGGAACCGGGGTTTCAGACTCGCCCGAACGGGCAGTGTCACGCCATCGACACGGGTAACCGTACCGGACGCGTCGATCCCCGGAGTCGCCGTCGCGAGCCCGACGGTCGGGCTCTCGTCGTCGATCCGTGTCACGTCGGGGCCGATTGCAATCCGCGGGATTCGCGAGAGATGACGTCGCGCCTTGTCTGACAAATCCGAAGGCCAATCGTCCATGACACGCACAATCGCGTCGGGCTCTCCTGAGGCCAGGATATCATCAAGCGTCGTGAAGTCATCGCACGGCCTCGCGATGCCCGTCCGGTAGTCGACACCTTGAAGGAATCCCGATTGCCAGGTGAGTGCCGCCTCGGCCCCCGCGAGATTTCCCGCGCGTCCGAGCCCGAGAATGACGAACCGGGTCGCCTCGTTCAGATCCCGAACCAGCTTCGCCGCCGCCTCGAAGTGAACTCCGCCCCGGCCCGAGACCCCCTTCGGCTCGTCGTGAAAGAACGCGCCGTAACGTGCTTTCATGAGCCTGGAAGCGAGGTCGTTCAGGACTTCGAGTCGGTGTTCAAACGCGACATCGACCGGTCGTCCCCGAACCCGGGCTCGAATCGTAGCCAGTGCGACGAGATCCAGGCCGTCGTCAATTTGAACGAAGAGATCGGCCTTCTCCGCCGTTTCGGTTCTTTCAGAATCGACCACGATGACCGTCCGACCGGCACGCCCCTCGGGCACGAAACGCCCTGTGGAATCCGTCGAATATCTCTCAAAATGGCGCGGGTGCGTCCGCACCGGGTCACAGCGCCAGAACACGATCACATCGGCGCGGTTCTTGACCTCGCCGAGAGTCGCCGTGACATGTCCTTGATTCTGAAAAGCCGTCACCCGTCTCAGTTCTTTCGAGGACCGACCAAGGACCACCCGCGCCCGGACACGGTCGGCAAGACCGATGGCTTCGCGGACGGATTCCGTCACCGTCGTTGTCAAGCCGTAGACGACGGGAGATCGCGCGGCTCGAAGGATCGAAACCGCCCGATCGATCGCCACCGGTGGCGCGACCGTTGT
>JAYUFP010000683.1:0-4281 GCA_043738665.1 Isosphaeraceae bacterium | reverse complement strand
TACTCTACCCGTGCTCTATCCGTCGTTTACGGCGCACGGGTTGAATACAACCCGTGGCACCCGCCTGCGTTCTTTCCACCACCACCCTGGAATCCATCATGAGCCATCAGTTATTAGGCGGAGGAGGATGCTCCGTGGGGGAAGTCGCCAAACTGGTCGCGGAGTTCTCTCCAAGGATTTGGCCGGCGACCGATCCTGCCGGGGCTGAGGCGTTCCGTGTGACCGTCGGTGAGTTCCGCCACGCGGTCCGGCTTTTAGGCGACATCGAGGCGGAAGTCGTTGGCGGGCTCCGTGGATTGCTTAACGACCGCGATTGGGCCCGGGTGGTCCTCTGGCTAGAGGTTGCCAGCGCCCGGCCTAACTGCGGCCTGGTCGAACCTCTCTGCGAGTTGCTGTCGGTGCGGGACGGCTACCTTCAGCAAGAGTGGGTGGCCGAGTTGCTCGGCGAGATCGGCGACCCCCGCGCCGTGGCCGCATTGGGTGACGCCTGCTCGTTCGAAGTCGAGGGGGACGCGTTTCGGTCGCTGCCCAAGCGGTGCTTGCAGTCTCTGGCCGCGATCGGCACGCCGGATGCACAGGCGGCGGTCGAGTCGCAATTGTTGTCGCCGTGGCCCGAAGTCCGTCGAGAGGCCGCCGAGATCCTTGCCGGAGGCCAGGCACCGGACGCCTAGCCTCACGCGTCATCGCCCCCACGCCGTCGCGGCGTGTTATCCCTATCCCTCGTCGATTCACCTCGCCGCGTTGACGGCAACCGCGGCATCTTGTCCGTCGGCCAAATGGCTCCCCTTGGTCCCTCACGCCGGGGACCATCTCAGCGAAACCTCGACTCGGTGACGCTCCGGCGAGATAGCTTTGGGGTTCTCTGCCCTTTGTCGAGACAGTGGGGAAAAGATCGTGGGCCGCGCGGCCCGGTCCATCCTTGGATCCGGCCCGCGCGGCCCGCTTTGTTTCGCAACCGTTTTACTACCGCGACGCCTCAGACGTCGTACTGCTTGGCGATCCGGTTGGCCGGGACGTGATCCTCGATGATCGACTCGTCGAGGAGGTAGTTCATCAGATAGGCGTCTTCCCCGGTGTCCGCGAAATGTTCGCGGGCGACTTCCATCGCGCGGAATCCTTGAATCCGGTAGAAGAATTGCGCCGGCAGGTTGGTCTCGCGGACGCTGAGACTGATCCGGGTCCGGCGGTGGCTTGAGAGCTTGCCGACGAGCTTCGCCAGCATCTGACGTCCGACCCCCATTCGGCGGAATTCCGGGTGGGTGGCGAAGTCGAGGACCTGGAGCTTGCTCTTGTGAAGCTCGTAGATCATGAAGCCGACCACGCGCTCGCCGTACTCGGCCACCATGCCGATGCAGTTCCGCTGGCGGAGGACGCGGAGAAACTCCTCCTCGCACCAGGGGTACTCGAAGCCGGCGTGCTCGATGGCCAGAACTTCGGGCATGTCGCGACGAATCATCCAGCGAATATGGACGCGGACCTGAGCCTTGGGCGTCGGGACCGTGCTCATCGAGCCTCCTTCCATGGAACAGACTCTTTCTCGGACGGACGGCGACCATCCCCCACAAGTCAAAGAGGGGCGGCCGGGGTATTCTCGGTCTGATTCCTGCCGACCCGCATCGGTCGTCGGTCGTCGCGGCGGTCGCAAAGTGGGACGAGAAAGGTCGAACGACTCGGCCGCGGCAAATCAGCCTCGATCAATCAACCGTGTCTCAAGGGTTCCGTATCCATCGGTTCCCCCGAGGCGTGGCGGATTCTAGCGAAGCCCCCCCTCGCTGCCAAGGTCGCTTCCAGGACCGAGCCCCAACAACGTTTCCAACAGTGTCATCGGCCGGCGGAGGGTGGGTTCGTGAGGGTTCCAGCGGATGGGAGGAGAAACGGCGGGGATCAGGGTGTGGGAAGGTTGGCCGAAAGTGGTCGGAATAGAGGATGACCGATGGCCGATGGCCGATGGCCGATGGCCGATGGCCGATGGTCGATGGCCGATGGCCGATGGCTGATGGCCGATGGCCGATGGCCGATGGCCGATGGCCGATGGCAACGGAGTCATTGGCTCCCTCACCATCGGCCGTTGGTCATCGGTCATCGAGCATCGGTCATCATTTTACTCAAAACCGCCCGAACGCATAAGCCATGTTCGACGGGTCGAAATCGGCGTCGGTCAGGCCGACGTTGAGCTTCAGGTCGAGATAGGTGTATTCCTCGACGAGTTCAGGCGCGGCGCCCGCGGTCTTGGGCCAGTCGTAGGCCTCCATGCGGATCGGTAGGCCTTGTTCCTTGTCGATGTAGAGTCGCACCATGTGGAAGAGGAATTGGGGCTGCTTTTGGGAATGGATCGACTCGATCATCGTGCAGACTCGCGGGCCGACCTGCATGCTCGGGTGGAAGTGGAGGATCGATTCCTCGGGGGTCAACTCGGCGTTCCAATGTCTGTGAACGGAGTCGATGAGATTCGCGAGGCCCGCCTCGTTGATCGGGTGGCGGTTGTCTTCCATCGCCATGCCGCCGAGCGGGTCGAGGCGGAGCGTTCCGGCGAGGAACTTGCCGAGGCCCACGTCGTGCGCGAGAACTTTCCCGCCGTTCCGCCCCGCGACGTAGATCGCCTCTCGACCTGTTTTTGGGCGCTGAAACTTGAAATAGAAGCTCGTCGGTGCCGTCCGCGACTTGAACGCCATGACGTGCGGCGAGGTGAGTCGCCCGCTGATTCGCTCACGTTTGTGGAAGGTGCAGGTGTAGTCCTGCACTGCGTCCATTTTGACCTTGCACTCGCCGATCATCCGCTTCGCCCTCGTGACCGGCTCTTCTGCCGACGCGGCCGAATCGGCTGACTGAGCCCCGACGATCTTCGGGATCTTGGGGACGGAGTTCGACCGGCTGGCGACTCGAGGTGGGTTCTCGGTCGCCGCCGTCGCTCCGACTCCTTTGTCCTGACCCCGGGTCGCCGTCGTCATCCCTCCGACGAGGACGATCGCGAAGGCCGCCGCGCCGGCGCCGCGGGAAAGGCCGGGAATCCGCCGACGTCTCTGGAATCGCGCGGACATATTCGCCATGTGCGGTCCTTGACCCTGGCTGTCAGCCAGCGCAATCGTCCTGGCCCACGAGGCGAGAGATGCCTGAGCGGTAGGGACGTTTCGAATTGGGCTCGGTTCGATTCGCGGACTGGGATGCGGCGTCCGACCGGGTCCGTCCGCTCGTGCAACGGCGGCGGAATTGCATTGTGACGGAAGCGAGTCAGGACGGAAAGTGTAACAAGGTGCGATGTCGTCGAAACTCAACTCAAGTCGATTCCCAGACTTCCGCGCTCATCTCCTCCATCGGTTCCGCAACTCCCGAGCCAACAACAAGTCGCCTCGATTTTCTTCGCGGGTCCGGTGATAATTCGGTCTGGGTGGAATTTTCGGAAGAAGTTCGAGCCGCACCCGCGATCGGGTTGTCATTTTTTCCAGACTCGTAAGTCGGATTTACAAGCACCTTGAGGAGCCTCGGATGGCCCATTCGGGTTACACGATCGAGCCGGTGGAGTCCGCCCCTTTCGCACAGGTCGCTTATGTCGTGTGGGGGGCAGGGGCGACCGAGGCCCTGGTGATCGATCCCGGATTCGACACCGACACGATCCTCGACTTGCTTCGCAGGGAAGGGTTAACCGTCGCGGCGATCCTCGACACGCACGGCCACGCCGACCACATCGCGGGGAATGCCGCGATCAAGGCCGCGTTCCCCGATGCGCCGATCGTGATCGGTCGCAACGAGACTCATTTGCTCTCCGACCCCGAGGCGAACCTGAGCGCGCCTTTCGGGTTGCCGCTGACGAGTCCACCGGCCGACCGGCTCGTCGACCACGGCGAACGCGTGACGCTCGCGGGGTTCTCCTTCGAGGTCCGCGAAATCCCCGGACATAGCCCGGGTTCCGTGGTCTACGTCTTCGACGAGTTCAAGCCCCCGTTCGTCTTCGGCGGCGACGTCGTGTTCTCGGGTTCGGTCGGACGCACCGACCTCGGCGGCAGCCCCGCGTTGCTGATCTCGGGGATCAAGACCAAGCTGTTCACGTTGCCCGACGCGACCCTGATCTTGCCGGGGCACGGTTCTCCGACGACGGTCGGGGAGGAGAAGCGGAACAACCCGTATGTCGGGGAACGCGCGGGCCGCTGACCGGCGACACCACTCGTTATGGAATAGGCCGGAAAATCAGTTCCCGGATTTCGGCCCGTTCGGGTGCCAATGGTCGTACCCGACCCGCGGGAGGATTGCGAAGTCCGTCCTTCTCCCCCCGGGAGAAGGTGGCCG
>JAYUFP010000682.1:0-12689 GCA_043738665.1 Isosphaeraceae bacterium | reverse complement strand
CGCGTTTTTAGCCTATTTTCGGGTCGTTGAACCAAGATGCCTGATCTGACCGTTAATGCAGACAAAAAGTCGGTCACCGATCCGCCAGCGCTTCAGTGATGACTTCGCCCGGGGAGTATTGAAATTCGGCTCCGCCGGGAATGAATTTTCGTTCGTAAGGATGCAGGACGTCGAAAGGGCCTTCTTTCGTGACTTCGCCCTTGAGGAGCCTATTCCAATCCTCACGTGGCGGCAGAAGCACGAAAAGGCGAATACCCCTCTTCGTGCTAATCGGCGTTATGTGACAAAGCGAATTGACTTGATCGACGCCGATGCGCATTCCATCATAGGGTCCGCCGACGAACTGGGCGTTGGCCCCCACACGGGTGGCCGCTTCTGATGCACGGCGTCGTGCCGCATCTCGCCGTTCCTCATCATCGAGATGTTCTATCACCGCGCCAGAGTGATGAGACTTGAACATTTCATCACCAACGATTCCGGCCTGCCATTTCATCTCTCTCAAGACACCCGGGTCTTTCAAAACCCTCGGATCGTCGAATTGAGGCCCGATCTCCAAAAAGACCGAGACAGTTGCGTGCTTTTCTGTTCCGTCACTCTCACTCTCCCTTCGCGCCGTCGTATATGCGACGGCCCCCTTCGCCCTGACCGCTCTGTAAAGATCTCCCTGTTTTGTTCGCGCTTCCCAATGATTTGTTTCTCCTTTCCTTGTATACGAAAGTGTGAATGATAGCCGCAGGGGCTCATAAGGTGGATAGATGTAAGCCTCTTCGATCCCGAGGCCGCCAATCAAGGATCCTAGGAACCGCGTCGAGGCATGCGGGACTTCTTCGCCGCGGATCGCGAGGATGTCTTTTGTAATCGCATTCGCTTTCCCAATGAGTTTCACTTCTGACGTTGAGAACGAAGCCTCGGGGATCTCTGATCTGAGGACGCTGTAAAATTCACGGTACGCCGCCCAGAGGCCCTTTTTGTCGACCTCCTCCGTGGCCAAATAAAGATACCAGATGCCTTCTTCGCTGGATTTAATCCACGCGGCCGCGATGACATCGATCTCCTTCAGTGCCAGAAGTTCGGTAAACCGTCGACCGTCGTCGATCCGGTTTTCTACCAACGCGACTGAATCCATGTGAGCACTCCATTAGGGACGTTGGTTATCGCAGTAAACAACTCGCGAGCTTCTTCTTTTGTCTTCTGTTCATAACGGCTGATTTCCTTCCAATCCTTCGCCACCCCCCAATGGGCTTCGAGCTGAGGATTAGCGCCACATGCCACGCCAAACTCTGCTGTCAAATTTGCGAGATCCACCAACTGAATCAGATCATGCGTCCAGCATTTCGAGAGCTTTTCGAGATATTTCCTGTCCTTGAATATCATGCCCGTTTCTTCCAAGTGCTTCAAAACACATGACTTAAGAGCGCATTCCAGGGAATAGCCGGCAAGGTGATAGGCACCCGCCCATTGGTGGTAAGCAAGTAACGCTTTAGCATCAACCACTCTCGACTTCGCCGACTCCTGCAAAAACGCTCTGTTCACCGAGAAGGCTCCGCGGCCACCAGCAATACGTTAATTTACATTCTATCAACGCGAGTGGTCTTGACATCTGGGTAAACTGAAGGAGGCAAAAAATCAACAACCTCAAAAGAGCTAAAACCTCGGTGCTTCTTGGGGTTGCGTCAGAAATGTCCCCGACGGCATCGGGAACGCCCGTTCTCTCTCACCGGCGCGCAAATCAAACCACCGGGGATGACCCCGCTGTGGCTCGTTGAAATTTTAATCTCTCACCTCAAGACCCGCTCGCGGAGGTTCCGGCCGATTTCGCGGAGCTTCGCGCGGTTCTGAAGGTGTGGGTTGCGGCCCTTCGCGTCGTCGAGCGGGACTCCGCTGAATAGAACGCGAAGCGTGTCGATCGATCCCTCGAAACGGACGTCGGCCAGGTCATCGACTTCGATCGCCAGCTCTTTGAGGATCTGACGGGCGTTCGCGGGCAGTTTTTCGGTGAGCCCGTCAGTACGCATGCGGTAGGACAGTTTGCCCTCGAAATCGGTCCAACCGGCGAAGATCAGCGGCGTGGGAGCGACGTCGAACGTCAGGTTGTCGGTCGCGATCCGTCCGTTCCGCACGGTCAGATCCGCCTTGACCGACCCGACGCGGCCCCGTGGAGCGAACTCGACGACCTTCCCCACCTGTTCGAGCAATTTTGAACCGTCCAGAACCAGTGGGTCGAGGTCGATGGAGCCGTGCCCGACCGCGGATTTCGCGAGCCGTTCGTGGTTATCGCCCTCTCCCTGCAGGTAAAAATCAAGGTTGAGCTTGCCCGCCAGGTCGGCATTCATGCCGGCGAACACGGGCACCATGTACGCAAGTGCCTTCATCCCGGAATCGAGGGCGACGTCTCGGCAACGGACCTGGCCTTCGAACACAGGGGTTTTCCCCGCGCGATCGATCTGCATCGCCAGCTCGACCGTCCCCCCGTTGCAATCCGCCCGTAAGTCCTGGATTCGCGAGAGAATGCCATTGCACGTCCCCCGACCTTGGACGTTCGTGAATTCCAGGTTCGTCCCCGAGCACTCGTCGAGCACCGTGATCTTCGCTTCGCTGACCAGAAACTCAAGGTTGCCACGCTCTCGGCCGGCGGCGGCGGCATCGGCGGCATTCCCGTTGCCGGCACCCTCAGGGCGGAGCAGGTCGGCGAGTTCGAGGCTGCCGTCGTTACGACGGTAGACGCGGAGACTGAGCCCGACGACGTCGATCCGTGTCGGCTCGATCTTGCCGAAAAGGAGCTGAAACAGGCTCACGTCGATCGTCGCGCGGTCGACGATGAGCCAGGGCTTTTCGGCATTCCCGGGCGCTCCGATCCGGAGGTCACCCAGCGTCACCCCTCCGAGAAACCCCACGCGGACCTTGCCGAGCGTGACCGGCCTGCCGCTGGCGTTGCTGATCCGCTGGGCGATCGAACGCCGGGCACAGTCGGTCGGGACGAGCATCAGGACGGCCGACCACAGCGTCGGCGGGAGCACGAAAACTCCCATGACGACGAAACAAAGCCGCCGCCGGAACATGCGTCGATGATCTCTCATGGGCGATCCTCCATTGATCTCCCATCGCGGGTGACCGCGGGGCAATGAATCGGCCGGGCGTAATCACTCCCGGCCCGCAACGCCCCGTGCCGGGACGTTACTCCAACCCGGGATTTCGGACAAGCGAACTCCCGCGCCCGATCGTGTGATTGAAAGGATGACCGGGCCGCAGGGTCTTCAATGAGATGGGGAACGCCGGTTTTCGTGTGCCGGACCCGGCGGACGAATCGTTGGAAACGTTTCGTTTATCGAGGTCTCTTCCGGTGTTCCGGGCGGCGGGGTGATCGGAACCGAAAATGATCGATTGCCGATGTCCAATGGCCGACAAAACCAGCTAAATCGGCCATCGGTCATTGACCATCACCGGGGTCAACCGCCCAGAATCCCGGAAGTGCCATGATCGATTACCGATGCCCAATGGCCGACAAAACCAGCTAAATCGGCCATCGGTCATCACGGGGGTCAACCGCCCAGAATCCCGGAAGTGCCATGATCGATTACCGATGTCCAATGGCCGACAAAACCAGCTAAATCGGCCATCGGCCATTGACCATCACCGGGGTCAACCGCCCAGAATCCCGGAAGAGACTTACCGAGCGCATCGAATTTCTGTCCGCCCGTTCACCAGTAAATCCACTCGTACGGCGGCTCGCGGAGCTCGATCTCTTTTTCGTTCAGGTTGCGAGCGTCGCCTCGGCGGATCAAGTCGATGCGAAGGGTCTTGTACTTGGCGGTCGGCTTGCCGCCGTCGGGGGCGGGCACTTCCTTGTAACCGTCGGACAGGCCTCGGACGTAAATCGACATCCTGTCGGCGTGAGGGTCGACCCCTTCCCACATGGCGACGCCGAAGACCGTGTCGTCGATCCCGTCCTTGGTGCTCGGGGGAATCACTCCGGCGATGTCGACGGCACCGAGCAGCTTGGTCTCCATGGCCTCCCGGGCCTGGATCAGCTTGACGGCGTCGG
This sequence comes from Isosphaeraceae bacterium, assembly GCA_043738665.1. Lineage (GTDB taxonomy): Bacteria > Planctomycetota > Planctomycetia > Isosphaerales > Isosphaeraceae > JAYUFP01. The sequence continues at coordinate 8,647 of JAYUFP010000682.1, read as the reverse complement.
GGAGGACGGCTTCCTCGTAACGCTTGCCCGTGTCAGTCACCAGGGTGAACTGGGGGACGAGTTCGCGAGGCTTGCCGGTGTGATTCGTGATCCGGTAGTACAAGTAATGGATCTGCTTGCGACCTTTGCCGGGGATCTCGACGGTCTTCATCCGCAGTTTCTTGAAGGCGAAATCGAGAACCCAGATTCCCTGCTTGTCGCGTGGCAGGAGAGCGGCATCGACGAACTGGACGTTGAAATTCAGAGCCCCCTTCCGCGTGGGGACGGTCGGTAAGACCGGCAGCAGGTTGGCGACGGGGATCGGCTTGGGGTGTTCGAGTTCGGCTTGGGCCTCGGGAGCCGCGGGCTTCTTCGCTTTTTCCGGAGCCTGCGCGCGGGCCGGCGGGCGTCCGGACAGGAGCGCCGCGGCCGCGAAAGCCGTGAGAATCATCCTCTTCGGTGTGTACGACACGTCAGACGCTCCCCCAGGTCGGTTGGAACGGGGCTGGCCACGACAAGTTCGTCGTCGTAAAGTCTAGGCACGCAGGAGAGGAAGACTCACCGAGGTCGCTCGAATTTAACCCCGAAACTCCCCTTGAGTCAAGCCAATCTCCGCCGAACGTGGTTGTTGGCGCAAGATAGGCAATATTCTTGTTGCGAATCGTGTGAATGGATTGGCGAAAACGCTCGAATGCGTTGACGCGATTTGATGGCTCATCACTCATCAACGCGGTGAAATCGTTGAAGCGCGGGCTTCATTCGCCGGAAATCCTTGTCACATCTCCTGCCAAGGCTGTTTTGTTTTCGATGGACCGAGAGTGCCGATGACCGATGACCGATGACCCAAGGAAGATTAGGGGATCCAGGCAAGATTGCGGTCTCATTTCTTGGCCATTGGACATCGGGCATGGACCGTCCCGAGAACTCCCTGTCGAAAATGAAACCGTCCTGGATCTCCTGCAAGGTAGGGTTGAAACCTTTGGAAGGATTTTTACAATGATGCAACTCAACGCCGGCCAACCGCTCCGGGGTGTTTCTTGAATCGAACACGAAGGGATCTCGGATGATGATCAGGGTTGGTCCGATCCTGCCAGGTCGGCTCGGCATCGTTCTCGTACTGACGTCGGCAGGCTGGGGCGGGTCTGAGGTGATCCATCTCAAGGACGGTCATCAGGTCACCGGAGAGGTGATCGCCGAGAAACCGAACGCCCTGTTCGTGGACCTCGGTTTCGACGTCTTGAAAATTCCCAGGGACCAGGTCGTGAACCGTACCGCCCCCGGCGCGGCGGTTCCCGCGGCACCCGGGGTAAGATCGGAGGAGGCCGACCCGTCGGGCTTCTTTGACAGCAAGGCCTTGAAGTCAGCCCCGGTGAAGGAACTGGTCCAGACTTACGGCGAGGCGGTGATCTCGATTGAGACCCCTTCGGCCAAGGGTTCCGGTTTCATCGTCAACGCCGACGGCTACGCGATCACCAACGCCCATGTGATCCAAGGTGAGACCCGAATCGCGGCGGTGCTTTATCAGAACGTTCCGGGCGGACTGGCGCGGCGGCGAATCGAGAACGTCGAAATCATCGCCTTGAATCCCTTCTTCGACCTTGCCTTGATCAAGCTCCCGCCTCAGAAAGACCTGAAACTGCGCCATGTGATCCTGGGTAGCTTGGAAGATGTGAACGCCGGGGAGGGGGTTTTCAACGTCGGCAACCCGTTGGGATTGGAGCGGAGCGTCTCACAAGGGATCGTGAGCAACCGCAACCGAAACATCGAGGGGCAGATTTACCTTCAGACCGACGCGGCGATCAATCCCGGCAATTCGGGCGGGCCGATGTTCAACCTCCGGGGCGAGGTGATCGGGGTCACAAGCCGGGGGGCGCGTGCTGACGTGGCCGACAACCTCGGGTTCGCGATTCCCGTGAATTACGTCAAGGATTTCCTCAGGAACCGCGAAGCGTTCTCTTACGACAAGGAAAACCCCAATACCGGGTACCGCTACCTCGACCCTCCGCGGCGGGTCCGCGCCGAACGGCCGGCATGGCCGGGGGACGAGGGGTCGGGCAAGGATAAGGATAAGGAAAAGGAAAAGAGCAAGGGAGAGGGCTCAAACGCTGCGGCCAAGGACAAGGCGTCCTGATCCGTGGCGCGGCGTATTTTGATTCGTGACGGGCGTGCCGGACTCTTTCGGAGTCTGAAACGCCCGCGGCCGAACGTTCGCGGTCTTGGATCGGGTTTGAGGATTGGTTTCGATTCCATGATAGGAAGTCATCGAGCGCCGGTCACCGCCGGCGCTTTGCCAGGCGCGTCGCCTGGGATGTTCGGAGCGTGTTTCGGAATGGGGCGGGCGTCTTCGGGCGTGCCGCGGCGATCCAAAGGCCCGGCGCCCTTGGAATTCGGTCGCCGCACCAGAGATTTTCCGCCCCGCCGGGCAGATCCGTGGGTTCGGTCGATTGATTCCCTCGGCCGGTGAGCCGGGGGGTGAGTGGTCTCGTAAGAAACGGAGTCTTGATCGATGCGTACCCCGATGCGGGCGGCCTGCCGCCTCATCCTCACAGGCTGCCTCGGTCTGGCCGGCCTGTCGCTTCTCGCCGCTTCGGGCAGGGCCGCTGCCCCTCCCGAAAAGGCCCTCCCCGAATCGACGGTCTTTTTCGCCAAGATCGGCAACGCGGCCGGACTCCGTGAGTCGTTCCGCCAGAGCCAGTTCGGCCAGCTTTGGAACGACCCGGCAATGAACCCGTTCAAAGACGACTTCAAGGCGAAGTTCGCCGACGGCGGCAAGAAACTCAAGGAGAAGGTCGGCGTCACGATCAAAGAGCTGATCGAAATTCCGCAAGGTCCGATCTCGATCGCCGTGCTCCCCAAGGACGACGCCGACATGCCGGCCTCGTTCGTGATCACGGCCGACGCGGGCAAGAACGCTGACAAGCTGACCGATGTCCTCACCAAAGCGACCAAGCAAGGCGAGGAGTCCGGCGGCAAGGTCGTCAAGGAAGAGTTCAAGGGCCTGACCTTCACCTCGGTCCAGCCCCTCAAGGGCAAGGACGAAGCGGATAACCCGCCGCCGATCGTCTGGACCCACGACGGCCCCCTGTTCTACGTCGGCACCGACCTCGACTCGCTCAAGGACGTCGTCGCCAACGCCTCCGGCCGCGACAAGTCTCTCGAGACGGCCGAGAGCTTCGCCGCCTCCCGCAAGAAACTCGGCGGCGACGGCCAGGTCCAGTGGTTCGCCGACATGAACAAGTTCCTGTCACTGGTCGCCAAGGCCGGGGCCAAGGGGAAGAACGCCGACGCGTTCAAGCAGTTCGAAACATTCTCGCAGGTTCTGGGGATCAACGGCCTGAAGGCCGCGTCGGGGACGTTCAGCCTGAACACCGCCGGTTACGACAGCATCAGCAAGACCTTCGTGGTCGCCCCGGCGCCGCTCCAAGGGCTACTCAAACTCTTCGCCCTGCCCAAAGTCAGCCTCAAGCCCGAGCCCTGGGTTCCCGCCACCGTCGCCAGCTACCAGAGCTGGAGCTGGGACCTCGACGCCGCGTTCACGGCGATCAACGACCTGGCCAACATGTTCCAGCCCGGCGTGCTCAACGTCCTCGAACAGCAGCTCGTCGGACCCAACGGCGGCGAACCGCTCAACTTCAAGAAGGACGTTTTCGACCCGCTCGGCGACCGGATCACGGTCATCAGCGACTTCAAGAAGCCGGTCACCGAAGAGAGCCAGCGAATGCTCATCGGCGTGGCTCTTGAGGACGAGAAGGGTTTCTCGAACACCCTCACCAAGATCATCGCCCTGACGGGCGCCGCCCCCAAGAAGCGTGAGTTCCAGGGCGTGACGATCTACGACTTCGACGTCCCCGAGATCCCCAACGCCGGTGCCCAGGCCGCCTTCAAGGGTCCGGTCAGCCTCGCGGTGGCGAAGGGCACGCTCTTCCTCTCCACCGAACCGACGCTGCTCGAACAGGCGATCCGAAGCGGCGGGCCGACCCTGGCGGATAACCCCGCTTACCTGGCCGTCGCCAAGGAAATGCCCTCGAAGCTCAGCGCGGTGACCTACGTCCGGCCCGAGGAATCGGCCCGCGTCACGTACGAGATGATCAAGAACGGCCAGTTCCAGAAGGCCCTGAACCAGGGCGCCGCGGCCGGGGGCGGCAACGGCCCCAACATGGATCTCTCGAAGATCTTCGACAAGGATAAACTGCCCGACTTCTCCGTCTTCGCCAAATACCTCTCGCAAGGGGGTGGTTTTGCGGTGATGGAAGACGACGGCGTCGCGATCACGAACTTCACGGTGCGGAAGTCGACTCCCTGATTGGCGGGGATTCGTTGGGATGACTTGGCGGCGATGGCGACGGATGTCGCCATCGCCGTTTTTTTTCGCAAGGGTCGACCTATGCTATGATTCCGTGTGGTTGAACCGCTCAACGCCTTTCGAGCTAAATTCCAGGCCGGTGATCCGGCGTGTGGCATACATTACTTAAAAGGCGTCTCGGCCGCCCGCTTCCGTCAACGCGGCACAGGAGGATTGCAAAGTCAAAAAGCGGATTAAACGCGGAGATCGCGGAGAAGAGACAAGAGATGAGATAAAGGCGAGCGAATCCGCTCTCGTTTCTTCTCTCGTCTTGTCTCCGTGATCTCCGCGGTTAGACCGCGGGCGAAGTTTCGAGGACTTCTCGACTTTGCAATCCTCCTGCGACGCGGCAAAGCTTTCGATTTGACTTTGCCGTGTCGGGTCACGGGACTTGCCGACACCACTATGATACTGTGAAGCCATGATCGTCGGGATCGGAACCCCGGCATCCGTTCAACCTCCGAGGGCCGCATTCTCCGTGTCTGCTTCAATCGCCCGTGACCTGAGCAAGCAATGGACCGGAAGGTTGGCGACTTATCGCCGCCACCGGAACGACGAACACCTTCAGGCTCTCGTCGAAGAGGCCCTGAAATATTGCGGATTCGCACTCGAAAACGACCTCGCCGCATCGTCTTACTGGGGCAAAATGCCCCTCTCGCGACGGGTCGCCGTGCTTCTTTACCTTGTCGATCGCGGAATTGTCGACCGCAAGACGCTCAAAGGCCGTAGAGTCTTCATCCCCCTCGAAACCGCCGAGGAATGGATCCTCGCCCAGCCCGCCTTGGTCGCCTATTTCGAGCCGACTCTTGAACTCCTTGCCGCCCTCCGCCGCGAGTACCGTCGACGCAATCGACCCAGTCTCTCCTGAAGCCCCGTCGTCGTGGCTTCGGAGACGTGACGCACGCTCGATCGATCGATCGATCGAACACGGGGTGCTTGCTTACGGGTGCGTAAGCAAGCCTTGGGCTCGTCTTCGACTTGTACGTGGTGCTCACGCACAGGAAGCGCCCTGAGTTCGCTGTGAACGACGCTCAACGGGGTCGACGCCCGGCCAAGAAGAGCGACCAGAGTTCCGCGACCCCCTCTCCGCTCATTTCGGGAGGGGGCGGCGTTTCTCCTTTCTCGTCACACCAGAGCGACCACCGCTCGATCGTCTCGGCGGGAAGATACGCCTCGGGGGCGACCGCTTTGCCTTGCCTCACGGCCAGGGCCATGTGCCGGATCACGGCAAGGCGCTCCAGCCCCCGGATCGCCGAAACCTCGTCGAGAGTGAACCCGCGGTCGAGCAACCGCCAGGTCCACTCCTCGGTCGGCACGTAAGCGTTCGAGGCGCGGACGGGACTTCGCGGCTTGTCCGGCGGCGGTGGATGAACCGTTAACGTCGTCGATACCTCGGCGGCAGGATCGACGGCAGGGGGCGGGCGTTCGGTCACTCTCACGGGCCGTGCCGCCGGACTCTTGAACGGGAGTACCGGTCCCTCGGGCTCTTCGATCCCCGATGATTCCAGAGGAAACGCGGCGACCGCCTCCAGGATCGCCGCTCCGTAGCGTTCGAGCTTGGCGGGACTAAACCCCCGAATCGCCGCCAGCGCCGGGGGCGTCGTCGGACGGGTCCGGACGATCACGTCGAGCGTCGCGTTGGTCATGACATGGTACGCAGGGCGGTTCTCGGCCCGCGACCATTCGAGCCGGAGCGCCTTCAGTTGCTGATACAAGGGGTCGTCTTCGTAACCCCCCGGGTCGGACTCGACACCCTCCGCGTTCCCGGTTTCGGGCTTCGCCGCTTGCGGTCGGGAAGGCAGGGCGATCAGTCCGCCCCGATTCACCTTGGCCGCGAGTTCCTCGGGCACTTCCAGGGAAACAGGCCCGCGATCGTTCGTCTTCAAGTAGTCCCAGCCGGTCGCGCTCAACTGGACGATCGGCCGGAAGCGGTCGATCTCGGGAGCCTCGACGAACCCCGCCGAAGTCAGTGCGTCGATGAGTTGGGTCAGCTCGGGTTGCGCGAAGTCGGGAAGAATCCCGAAGGTGCTCAGCTTCCTCAGGCCGAGCTTCTCGACCCGCTCCGAACCCGACCCCTTGAGCATCTGCGCCACGGCCGTCTTGCCGACCCGACCCTTGGCCCTGGCGATCCCCGAAAGAACCTTGAGAATCACCTCAAGACCCCCCGCCGTATCGATCATCGTCGAGGGGCGGACCCTGGCGAGGGACGGGTCGTCCCCGCAATTGTCGCAGCTCCCGCAGTGGAGTCGCTTCGCGTTGGCGTCGCCGAAGTATTCGAGCAAAAAGGCGCGACGGCAGTGCCGCGTCTTGGCGTACTGGATCACGCGGTCGAGCTTCTCGTACTCCCCCTGCTTGCGCTTCAAGAGCCTCGCGAAATCGATCTTGATGTCGCGGGCGCGCCGGGCGCGGTCGGTCACGCGGATCGCATTGCCGCGGAACGGCGGCACGTAATCGATCGGCAGTTCCGACGTGAGGGCCTTCAAGGCCCGATAAAGGGCCGGGCGGTCGAGGCCCAAGGCGCTCGCGAATTCCTCGGGCTGAAAATAGACTTGCTCACCGTGGCGACGATTCACCAGCCCTTCGAGCGCCAGAAGCACCGTCCGCTGCACATGCGCCTGAGGGCCGATTCGGTGGACCATGCCGCCGTCGCCCGACTCGTCTCCTTCGCCGTTGATCCGGATGATCGCCATGTTCTCGCGTGGCAAGAATCGCTCGATCGCCCCGGCCCCTTCCAAGAGCTTCAGCGCCGTCCCCACGGCCGACTCGCCGAGCCCGATCCCGGCCTCGTTCTTGATTTCGGCCTGGGTCAGCTCGATCGGGTCGTTGTCGAGTTTTCTCAAGAACTCGTAGACCGAATGGACCGCCTCCGGGGGCGGATACTCGTTCTCGATGAACATCTCTTGAAGGGAGCGGTCACCCGGCGAGAACAACAAGACGCACCGCGACAAGGTTCCGTCGCGGCCCGCGCGCCCGGCCTCCTGGTAATACGCTTCGAGAGTGCCCGGCATGTTGAAATGAACGACCGCGCGGACGTCGGCCTTGTCGACTCCCATGCCGAACGCGTTGGTGGCGACGACGATCTCGGCGTCGCCCGTCATGAAGCGTTCCTGAGAGAGAGTGCGGTCTTCTCGGGTCATCCCGGCGTGGTAAACCACGGTCTGACGGCGGAGTTCCTTGCGGAGGAACCCGGCGACGTCTTCGCAGCGAAGCCGGCTCGACGCGTAAACGATCGCCGGTCCTTTGCATTCGTCGAGGGTCCGCGCCAGCGCCACGAGTTTATCGGCGTCCCGGCTGGCGTCGATCACGCCGTAGGTCAGGTTCGGGCGGTCGAAGCCGGCGACGAACACCGCGGGGTCGCGCAGTTCCAGTTGGTCGGAGATGTCGCGCCGGACGAGGTCGGTCGCCGTCGCGGTCAGGGCGATGCAGGGGGGATCTCCCAGTGCCTTGCGAGCCCGGCCGATCCGCGCGTAATCGGGGCGGAAGTCGTGCCCCCACTGACTGATGCAGTGGGCCTCGTCGACGGCGAGCAATGCCGGTTTGAGCCGGGCGATGGTCTCGACGAACCGGACGCTCCGGAACCGTTCGGGGGCGACGTAGACAAGGTCATAAAGCCCTGCCTCGATCTCCGCCATGCGGGCGCGTTGCTCGACGGGGTCGAGCGTGCTGTTGATGAGGGTCGCCCGCAAGCCGCGCTGGGTGAGGGCGTCGACCTGGTCTTTCATCAAGGCGATCAACGGGCTGATGACGAGCGTCAACCCTTCGAGCATGACGGCGGGGAACTGGTAGCAAAGGCTTTTCCCGCCGCCGGTGGGCATGACGCAGAGGACGTCGCGGCCCTTGAGGACGTGCTCGATCACCTCGCGCTGGCCGGGCCGGAACTCGTCGAGACCGAAGCGGTCGTTGAGTTCATTTTCGAGGTCGGCGTGTTCGGCGAGGCTCATGGGCGGGGTCTCTTGGGAAACGGTTTGACCTTCATTATAAGCGGAGGCGCGAACGGCCGCGAGTGCGCTACTTCCGTCTGACTTTGGAGGGAGTGTGTCCCAATGTCCCGAGTGGCGGCACAAAGCCGGAAGAGTCATCCAAGAAATATTTAACAACCGGGTTGTTCCGACCCTTCCGAGGGGATAGACTTCACAATGAAGACCCTGCCATCGCCATTCGTTTCCCAATCTGTCGCGATCAACCATCGGGTTTCGCGACATCCCGCCAGTTTGTAGACCGGGCCGTCCCCGGGGGGAGTGTCAGGATGAGTCGACGAGGCGCGCTGGTTTTGGGCCGATTTTCGTGTGCCTTGCCGATTCTCTGCGTCTTTTCGGCCGCCGCCGC
>JAYUFP010000681.1:0-4283 GCA_043738665.1 Isosphaeraceae bacterium | reverse complement strand
GCGACCCGATCACGGACAAATATCTCCATCTCGACCGAGGAAAAGAGCAAAGTGGCGAGAAGCTCTCCGGACATAACATCGACATCCGTTTTCGTTGATTCTCTCCCTGATTTCTCGGCGATCTCCGGGGATGGCGGATCAGGTGGATTGCAAAGTCGGGTCAGGCGAGAACCACGAATTCGGAAACGAACCGCCGAGATCGCGGAGAAGAAAAGAGCAAAGTCGCGAGAAGCTCTCCGGACATAACATCGACATCCGTTTTCGTTGAATTTCTCCCTGATTTCTCGGCGATCTCGGCGGTTAGTACGTGTTTATTTCGGTGAAAACGCCCGGCGAGTTTGCCGGTTCGGAGTTTACGAAGATTCCGGTAGCCGCTTGCGGAGTTCCTTGATTTCGAGCCGGAGTCGGTCGATTTCCGTTTGCGCCTCAATCATCCGGTCGGAGTCGACCTGAATTCGTTCGGCCCTGGTCAGCAACTTCTGACGCGCCACCGGGTCGAACAGCCGCAACTCAACCCCGTCTCGCTCGAAATGGAGGCCGAGGATTTCGCTCGGCAGCCGGCCCTCAACCCTGTCGATCGGAACGTACTCGCCGCCGATCAGCCGGTGCCCCTGCATTGACGGTCGGAGATAATCTTCCGTCGGGTCGAACTGGATGTATTCGGGGACTTTCAGCACGTCGCGATACAGCAGCCATTTCTTTTTTTCGTCTTCTTCCCGCGTCGTTTTCGAGGTGATCTCGATCACGAGGTCGGGGCCTTTGCCTTCGACCCAGATCAGATAGTTGTCGCGGGGGCTCTTTTTCACGCCCCGCACCATAAACACGTCGGGTGAAATGTGCTTGCGGCGGTTGCCTTGCTCGTAGAAGACGAGGAGGTTGCCGGAAACATAAGTGTTAGGGTCGTTTTGATAGCGGTCCTGAAGAATCGCGATGAGGTCCATCATGTCCTGGCGGTGGAGGTCGGTTTCGCCCATGGGTCGTCCGTCGGATGTGGGATAATCGACGTCGCGTTTCCGCCCGACCGAGGTCCGAGGGGTTGTCGCCATCGGGATCGCTCCGCTCCGCTCCGTTGCCGTTCCGCTTGCACGCCGCCGCCGGGACGTCTACCATCGTCTCTCACGATACAGCATACCAGAAAACCCCGGCCCCGACACGATGACGACCCCCGCCGATCCGCCCCTCGACCCCACCGCGCTCGCCCGCTTCGGCAGGCTCGAGATTCTCGCCCGGCTCGTCGTCGAGGGCGTGATGTCGGGCCTGCACAAGAGCCCGTTCAAGGGGTTCTCCGTCGAGTTCGCCGAACACCGCCAGTACGGCCCCGGCGACGAGATCCGCCATATCGACTGGCGGGCTTTCGGCAAGTCCGACCGCTATTACGTCAAAGAATATGAAGAAGAAACGAACTTAAGAGCCTACCTTGTCGTCGATTCGTCGGGCAGCATGGCGTACTCGGGGAAGACCGTCTCGAAGTTCGAGCACGCCAAGAATCTCGCGGCGTCGCTCGCTTACTTGATGATCAGCCAGCGCGACGCCGTCGGGCTCGTCACGTTCGACGACTCCGTCCGCGGCATGATCCCCCCCCGCGCCGCCCCCAGCCAGTTTTCCGTGGTCTGCAAGGCCCTGGAAGCCACCAGGACCGGCGGCGAAGCCCCTTTGAGCGGCATCCTGCACACCCTGGCCGAGCGGATCTGGCGGCGGGGGCTGGTCGTGATCATTTCGGACGGGTTCGACCGACTGGACGACCTCACGGCGGCTCTGCACCACTTGCGGCACCGCCGGCATGAGGTGTTGTTCCTGCACGTCCTGGCACCCGAGGAAGAGGAATTCCCGTTCCGCCGGCCTTCGCGGTTTCGGGATCTGGAGAATACCGGCAACCTCTTGCGGGTCGACCCCGCGGCGCTCCGGGCGGCTTACCTTCAGCGGTTCAACGCGTTTTGTGAAGGCTTGAAAGAGCGTGCGCGCGGGATGGACGTGGATTATCACCGGGCATCGACAGGCGAGTCGGTCGAGTCCACGCTTTTGAACTACCTGGCCGCCCGCGCGGGAAGGGCCTGATTCCCATGCCGTTCGGGGTCCTCAACGCGGCGATGCTCGTCGGCCTTCTCGGCGTGGCTGTTCCGATTGTCATTCATTTCTTGAATCGTCGACGCGACGTGATCGTGGACTGGGGCGCCATGCAGTTTCTCGACATCGGCCGACGCGCCCGACAGAAATTGCGGATCACCGAACTGCTCTTGATGCTCGCCAGGATGGCCTTGCTCGCGATCGTCGCGGTCGCGATGGCAAGGCCCTTCTGGGGGGGCTCGGGAACTGCCGGCACAGGCGGCGGCCCTTCGCGCGACGTCGTCATCGTGCTCGACGCCTCCTCGTCGATGAACCGATCGGTCGGCGAGACGACGCCCAAAGCGCAGGCGATCGCCGCCGCGAAACGGCTCGTCGCCGACCTGAAACCGGGCGACTCCGTGGCCTTGCTTGTCGCCTCGGACCGCGTCAAGCCGCTGATTAACCCGCCGACTTTCGACTTCGCCAAGGTCGACACCGCACTCGCCGCGCTCGCCAAGCCGGGCACCCCGGCCCCGCACTCCAGCGACATCCCGGCGGCACTCGCCGAGGCGTTCCGGATTCTTGAGCGGACGCAGAACCCCTCGCGCGACGTGGTGGTGCTTACCGACGACCAGCGGGTCGCGTGGCGTCCCGGCGAGACGGGGCGCTGGGGGTTGCTTCGCGACCTCCACAAGCGGCTTCCGGTCGCGCCTCGCGTGTGGTCGCTCGCATTCGGCAAAGGAGAAAAGGCGACCGCGCCGAACGGCGGGCTCGGCCCGATCGCGGTTTCGCGAGCGCTCGTCACGCCCGCCCTGCCGGTCACCGTCACCACCGAGGTCCGCAACGACGGCCCGGGGCCGCTCACGCGCTCGGCTGAGCTGCTGATCGACGGCAGGCCTTCCGCGGAACCGTCGCAAACGGTCGGCCCGCTGGCCGAAGGGGGGCGTTCGCCGCTCGCGTTCAAGACCAAGCTCCCGGCCGCCGGCTCGCACCTGTTGACCGTGCGATTAACCGGAGGCGACGACCCCCTGGCCGACGACGACGAGGTCTCGATCGCCGTCGACGTCGCGCAGGCGTTGCCCGTCCTGATCATCGACGGCGAGCCCGGCCGCGAACCCTTCAGCGGCGAGGCCGATTTCGTCCGCGCCGCGCTCGCTCCGGCCGGAGACGACGCGCCCCGGGCGAAGGCGACCGTCGTCACGCCCGATAAATTCAAGACGGCGACGCTTCAAGGTCAAAGCGTGCTCATCCTGTTGAACGTCGAGCGTCTCGATCTCGACCAGGCCGCGGCCGTCTCGCGGTTCGTCGAGGCGGGCGGAGGCGTGCTGGCGGCCCTCGGAGACCGCGCCGACGTCGCCCACTACAACGGCCTGGGCTGGCTTCCCGCGACGATCGGCATCCGCACCGGCGATTTCGCCGCGAAGAAGGCCGTGGCGCATCCCTCGCCCGCGAGCTTCTCCGGCCCGGTGCTGCCGCCTTTCGCGCAAGGGGATTCCCCGGCGTTGGCGGGTGCGGATCTGTTCGCATATTTTCGTCTCGAACCGTTGGTGGGTGCGTCGGTCTCGGCGAGGCTCGACACGTCGGAGCCGTGGGCCGTGGAGAAGTCGCAGGGCAAGGGGCGGGTGCTGCTCCTCGCCGGCCCGCTCGACGCCGAGGGGGGAACCCTTCCGGTCAACCCCGACTTCGTGCCGCTCATCCATGAATGGACATTCCACCTCGCCGGCGGGATCGAGCCCCGCGCGGTGAAGCCGGGAGAGCCGCTGGTCTTCGAGCTGAACCCGTTGCCCGAGGCGAACGTCACGTCGTTGCCGATCCAGACGCCCGGCGGGGTCATGGCGAAGGCAATCGTCACAAGGAACGCAGGCGTCGCGAAGGCCCGGTTCGACGACACCAACGAATCCGGAATCTACCGCCTGATCTTGCCTAACCCTCCAGGCGGCACGGCTTACGCGACCGTCCTGCCCGACGCCCGAGAGTTTGAGCCGGAAGTCCTGGATCACGCCGAAGCCGCGAGACTCGCCGAGGGTTGGCCGCTTCGATTTGAGACCGACCCGTCGAAGCTGTCGCTGAACGTTCTTGCCGCGGGGAGTTCGCCCCGAAGGGAACTCTGGCGGTTCCTCGTCCTGGCGGCGCTCGCGGGGTTGTGCGTCGAGATTTATCTGACGCGAAAGCTGGTCCGCGGCCAGGGGTTGTCGTCTTGAGGCGATTGAGTCGAGGAACGCACCCGGAGCGATCCTCAA
>JAYUFP010000680.1:0-4291 GCA_043738665.1 Isosphaeraceae bacterium | reverse complement strand
GAATGCGGCGTTTTCCCGCCGGTTTTCTCGCATCGGTCATCGGCCATTGGTCATCCGCCATCGTTTTTCTCCGGGAAACTTCCGGGACGGACTCTTAGCGGCTTGAGCCGTTACGAGCAAGACGTCTCGATCCAACCGAGACTTGTTCCGAACAATTCACGACCCTAAACCCGAAACGGACGGGATTTATGATGACTCGCTATATCCTCCCGCTGGTCGCCGTGATCGGCGTGACATTCGCCGTCTATACGGTGGTCCAGGCCCGACAGTCGGCCTCGCCGTCGAAGCCCGTGGTCACCCCCCCCTCTCGACCCACCGCCGACCGCACGATCGCCGGTTCAGGGCTGGTCGAAGCGCGTCGGGAGAACATCCCGATCGGCGTGAACGTCCCCGGCGTGGTGACCGAGCTGTTCGTGAAAAAAGGGGATTACGTCAAGAAGGGCGCGCCCCTCTTCCGCGTCGATGACCGCGAGCTGAAGGCGATGCTCCGCGTGCGAGAGGCTGACCTCGCCTCGGCCAAAGCCACATACCACAAACTCAAGGCCGCGCCCCGACCCGAAGACGTCCCCCCGGCCGAGGCGGCGGTGGAAGAGGCCAAGGCCAGGCTCAACGACTCCGAGGCGGCGATGGGTCGAACCGAGCGGCTGTACAACCGCCAGATGGCCGCCGCGAGCGACTTTGATAAGGATCGGTTCATGTTCTCGGCGAACAAGGCCGCCCTCTCGAAGGCTTTGGCCGAGCTCGAACGCATCAAGCGCGGGACCTGGAAGGAAGACCTTGACGTCGCCATGGCCACCATTGACATGGCACAGAGCCAGCTCGACAGCCTCAAGATCAACCTCGAACGCCTCACGGTCACAGCGCCGACCGACGGCGAGATTCTTCAGCTCAACGTGCGACTCGGCCAATTCGCGGCGATGACGTGGAAGGAACCCATGATCGTCCTGGGAGACGTGCAGAGGCTCCACGTCCGCGTCGACCTCGACGAGAACGACCTCCCCTGGTTCGAAAAGAACGCCAAGGCGATCGCGACCCTCAAAGGCCGACCCGGCGTGCGTTTCCCGCTCAACTTCGAGTACGTCGAGCCCTACGTCGTGCCCAAGCAGAGCCTCACGGGCTACAACTCCGAGCGAGTCGACACCCGAGTCCTTCAGGTCGTCTACTCGCTGCCCGATGAACGCCCTGTCGACGTTTACGTCGGGCAGCAGATGGATGTTTACCTTAAAGCCGCCGAAGCGAAGAAGGGAGTGAGCCTCGACTCCGGAGCCCCGATGAGCGACCCGTTCGCGGAACCCGCGGCCAGGTAGGGTGCGTCGCGAAGACGCACCGCTTCTCAGTCGACTCTCTGATAGTGTGTCTTCGCGACGCATCCCACAGGGCTGAAACCGTCACGGCTGAATTGTGGATCGTGCGGACAACTGAGTTTTCGATGGTGTAGCGTCGGTGGGTTGCCAGATTCCCAAGTCGGCATCTCGGCCGAGGGGAGGCAGAGTGGAAGATCGCGAACCACCACCGAACCAGAATCCACGGCGGCGACCCCCTGAGTCGGTTTGGGACGTCGTTGATAGAAGAGGTAGCGTGAACGATGGCGATCCACTACCGGACGATTATCAACGTCGTCAAATATGTGAGTTGATTTATGCAGTATTCCTCGAACTGAGGTACATCTCACACAACCGCGATCAAGTTGAAGAGTTAGCGTATGCCTTCCATAATTTGCCCCTCGAAATGTACGGCTGGGGCACATGGGATGTTGCTAGAACGCGAGGGATGCTCGCCCGTTACCAGAATAAGTATCCGTCGAACGGCGTGGACTATGTCGCTATGTTCGACGCCATCTACCCTGATGTCTGATCTCGCAAAGTAGCGAACGCGCGAAGCGCGCAACGCCCGACGTATAGGCACTCTTTGCAGAACACTAGCCAGGTAGGGTGCGTCGTGAAGACGCACCGCTTCTCGGTCGACTCTCTGATGTTGCATCTTCGCGACGCACCCTACCGGGCTTCGGCCTCAAGCCGATGCCGAGAACTTGATTTTCCGCAACCGCGCCCCGGCGAAGCCCAGCATCGACACGACCGCCGCGAGGATCAGCGGGGAGGGTTCGGGGACGGAGGAAAACGCCGCAGGTTGCTCGTTCAGGGTGAAGACGCCGTTGCCGATCGCGAGCGTGCCGCCGTCCACGTAGAACTGGTAGGGCGTGGAGTAATCGATGGCGACCCGTCCACCGCCGCCGTTGCCTCCTGATGCCGCCCATGTGAGTCCGGAGCTCGCTGACGAACCGATCCCCCCGTTCGCGGCGAGATTTCCGGAAATATTCACAGTCGAGCCGTGGAGGAAAATCGCCCCGCCACTCCCCCCGCCGGCACCATAGAAATAGCCGTTCTCCCCGTTGGCGAGAATCGAGCCGGAGACCGTGAGTTGGCCTGTGGCACCGATTTCAACGGCTCCACCGCCGGATTCCGATGGACCGGCAGACGATTTACCAGAGCCTCCTCCGGCGAGTTTTTGGTTGATATCGCCGAAGGCCGCCCCGCCGCGGCCGCCGGGGAGAATGACGTTCCAATAGACTGGCAGAAACACATCGGCTCCCACCTGCCCGGACCCTCCGAACCCACCCCCGCCGCCGCCCGCGTAGAACTTGTATCCCGGGCCTACGAAAGATCTGCCGCCGGGCGACCCTGCCCCGAGCCCTTAGGCGCCTTGTACCCCCGCACCGGAGAAACCGCCTCCCGGGGAACTGACATCCACTGTTCCGGCGATGTTCGCGTCCCCCTTCGAGAGGAAAACGACGGGCAGGGCTCCGTGACTCTTTCACCACTCACGATGTTGATGTTGTCAAAAACAAACACCGCCAGGCTGTGGCCCGGCGTGTCCTGGTAAACCACCCCAGTGATCGTCGAGCCGTCCGGCCGTTTGATCGTCGGAGCGCCACTTGTGTTCACAAAGTAATTCCCGGAGGCCGAAGGAAATGACCCCAGCGAGGCGAATTGCATCGGGTCGATCGGGTCGGCTCGGAGATTCGGGCCTTGGTAAATCGCCAAGACGACAGAAATGGCCACGACGGTACGGAACGTGTGCATGGAGGGCCTTTCGGATCTTCGAAATCGAAGCGGGGTCGACGGCACTCCCTGGCGAACATTTCGACCCCATCCAGATATCGTTATTAACAGAAGTTAGTGCGCCCGTCAATCACGCCGGTTTGGGACGAGATGGAATCGGGCAAAGGTGTCAGATACCGTTTTCGAGTTTCCCCGCCGATTCCCAGAACGCCAGCCCCGCATCTTCAGATAATGAAGGTGAGGGGACGTCAAACGACGGCCCCATGAAGCACTCTTATGGAATCATCGACATGACCACCGCTCAGCGCGCCAAACAAAATCGCGAAAATGCCGGCAAGTCCACAGGCCCCAAGACCGACGAGGGCAAGGAAGTCTCCCGTCAGAACTCGATGAGGCACGGGTTCACCGCGAAAATCCTGGCTCTGCCCGACGAAAACCCCGAGGAAATCCAGGAGCAGGCCGACGCCTGGGTCGAAGCCCTTCAGCCGACTTCGCACGACGAGGATTTCCTCGTCGATCAGATCGCGCTGGGGGCACTCAAGCTCCAGCGCTTCGCGAAGGGCGAGGCCGAGACCGTCGCCGAGCAGGTGCGAACCGCCGGGTGCCGTTGGGACGTCGAGCAGGGCGCGCGGCTTCTCAATTCGTCCCGGTTGCTCCGCAAGGATCCGGCGCGGGCGGTTCTCGAATTGAAGCATTTCCACGCGGGGGTGGCCTGGCTGATCGGCCGCTGGGTCGACCTGAAAAAGGCCTTTGACGAGGTCGGCTGTTGGAACAACCTGGAACTCGTCCGCGAGGCGCTCCGCCTTAGCGGTTTCAACCCGGATCGGCTCGACGACGAATCGCTCGACGCCTACGACCTCGCCCTCCAAGCCGCCTGTTGCGTCAACGGATACAAGGGCGACGCCCGGGTAGCCGACTTCCTATCCAAGCAGATGCCTGCCCGCTGGCTGGGCCGCTTCAACGACGCCGAGTATCCGATCGACGAGGCGATGGAGAAAATCAGCGCGCATATCGATGAGACGCTCGCCGAGCTGAACAACCGCGCCGCGCAATTCGACGGGGACGACGACGCCTCGCGCGAAGGGGCCAGGGCCCGCGCGGTGTTCCCCGCCGACACGCCGGCGAACCGCTTGTTCCTGCGCTACATGAAGTCGACCGAATCGGGGTTCGACCGGGCCATCAAGACGCTCGCGAAGCTCCAGGCCGACCGCAAGAAGGCCGAGGAAAAGGAG
>JAYUFP010000679.1:0-4305 GCA_043738665.1 Isosphaeraceae bacterium | reverse complement strand
AACACGGCCGAGCCCTGAAGCGATGTCCGTAAAAGTACGGTATCGGGGATCAGGGACGGTTTTGCAATATTGTAAGAGGCGTTTTGCTCCCGCTTTCGGGCATCGGCGTGGCGCCGCAGCGCCGTTTTCATTTCCAACGGGAGTGCGAGGCTGGGCTGATGAAAAGTCGGCGTTGACGATGCGGAAGGGTCTGTGTCGATCGGCGAGTTTTTGTTGCGTGCGATCCCGTTCCTGCCGTTTGCAAGCCGTGGTATCCGCGGAAGCCACACGAAGATCGCCTTCGGTCGCGGAATACAGTCGGACGAATCCTAAGACGATCGCCCTCGCCCCGGTACTCCGGGGTGAGGGTAAGGGGTGCGGGGTTCCGGAATGACCCGCCGACTCGTCCGAAGTGTCGAGCGCAACCCTGTCCCCTCACCCCTCTCTCTCCCCGCAAAGCCGGGGCGAGGGCGATCGTCTGACGGTTTCGCGACCGCTCACTTACACCGAACTCGATGCCCACTTCGGTTGAGGCGATCCCAAGGTTTCGAAAACGGAAAAAAGGGCGCAACGCATTCGGGATGAACACAAAGCTCGGGCAACACCAACTTTTTATCAACCCAGCCTCGCACTCCCAAGCGGCTCCAACTACTCCGTCGGCTCCGGCAGCCCCCAAGGGCACGGCGCATCATCCCGGGCGTCAACCCAATCTCCATCGACGCACACGTTGATCAGGTGAAAAGGCTCCGACTCGTCCCCTTGTCGATACACGACGAAGTTCGCCGGTTCGCCCGCGTTCAACGTCGGTTCGGTCTTGCCGAGCAGGCGCGCGGGGTTCGTAGTCACCGTCGCCATGACCTCGGCGATGGGAAGGCCGGTCGCGCGAATCAGGTTGTTGATCCCGACGTCGAGGCCTTGATTCGACCCCGCCAGATACGGCGTCCCGGCGACGACGATCTTGCCCGAAGCATGCACGGCCCATTTGCCATAGTTGCCTGGCGGCAGGCCCGCGAGCGGGCTGGCATCGGACACCAGGATGCATCGGGAGATGCCCTTGGCCCGCACAAGGACGCGCAAGGTGTTCAGGTCGATGTGGTGCCCGTCGGCGATGAACGAGGCGTTCAGCTCGTCGAGAGCGGCCTGCTCCCAGATCGGGTTCGGGTGCCTCGGAAGTGGCGAGACGATCCCGTTGCCGAGGTGCGTGCTCAGCGAGGCCCCTGCATCGGCCGCGGCTCGAAAGACCGGCCCGTCGGCGGCGGTGTGACCGAGCGCGATTCGCACGCCGGATTTTACGGCGTTTTCGATGAATTCGATCGCCTCGTGACGCTCAGGCGCGAGAGTCATTAAAATGATCCGGCCGACCGAGGCTTCCTGGAGACGCTGGAATTCGTCCCAGTCCGGGTCGCGGACGGCCTCCAACGGGTGTGCGCCCCGGTAGCCGTCGATGGGGGAAATGTAGGGCCCTTCGACGTGAATCCCCGCGACCATCGCGTTGACCGAACGATCCTGATCACACGCTTCGGCGATCGCTCTCAGACCTTTTTGGAGCGCATCGGACTTCGCGGTGATCAACGTCGGGCAGACCCGAGCCGAGCCTAATGTCGCCTGCACTCGCACGATCGCCGCGACGTGTTCGGGAGTCAAAGACTCATCGGCGAACGAGACGCCCCAGCGTCCGTTGTATTGAACGTCCCAGAACGCGGGAGCAACCCAGAGGTCGTCGCGACGGATTTCGGTGATGCCGGCGACGGGCTCGACGGCGCCGATTCTGTCTCGTCGGATCGTAATCCGGACCCATTCCCCGGTCGCGCAGTGTCGGGCGACGATCACGGGTGGGGACTCCGGGATACCATCGTTTCGAGTTCACTCCGTGTCGTCGCTCGTTCCCACGCCCCGCGTGGGAATACCGTGCCCGACGCTCTGCGTCGTCTTCCGGCATGAAATACGGACGCGGAGCGTCCAGGACGGCATTCCCACGGTGAGCATGGGAACGAGTTTTCAATCGTTAATCTCATCGTCCCGGCTCCATCTCGGCCCGGTTCGCCTCGCGACGGGCCAGGGCCGCCGTGATGAAATCGCGGAACAAGGGGTGGGCCTTCGTCGGCTTGGATTTGAACTCGGGGTGGAACTGGACCGCCAGGAACCACGGGTGGTCCTTCAATTCGACGATCTCCACCAGCGTCCCGTCGGGACTCACGCCGGTGGGGACGAAGCCTTTTTCCTCAAATTGTTTCCTGTAAGCATTATTGAATTCATAGCGGTGCCGGTGTCGCTCCTGGATCAATTCCACGCCGTACGCCTTGAGAGCGAGGCTGCCGGGCGAGAGCCTGCAAGGCCAGGCGCCGAGCCTCATGGTGCCGCCGCGTTCGTGGATGTTCGCCTGTTCTTCCATGAGGGAAATGATCGGGTGTTGCGTGTTCTGATCGAACTCGGTGCTGTTGGCGTCCTCCATTCCCAGGACGCTCCTGGCGAATTCGATCGACGCGCACTGCATCCCGAGGCAGATCCCGAAGAACGGTATCTTCTTCACGCGGGCGAATCGAATGGCTTCGATTTTCCCCTCGATCCCGCGCATCCCGAACCCGCCGGGGACGAGAATCCCGTCGACCCCGCTCAAGATCTGGGCCGCGCCGCCCCCGCTCACTTCCTCGGCCTCGACACGCTGCACGACGACCCGCGACCTGCTGGCGATTCCCGCATGGTCGAGCGACTCATACACCGACTTATACGCGTCCCGGTGTTTCATGTACTTGCCGACCACCGCGATCCGCACTTCCTTCGTCGGATGCATGACGCGGTCGAGCAGGTCACGCCAGTCGCTGATGTCGAGCGGACCCGCCTTCAGGCCGAGGCGCTTTACCAATAAATCATCGAGCCCGTTGTTCACGAGGCTGAGCGGGACCTCGTAGATGCTGTACTCCTTGTCGCGCTCCTCGATCACGGCCTTGCGCTCGACGTTGCAAAAAAGGGCGATCTTGTCCTTATCCTCGGAGCTGATCGGGTGCTCGGTCCGGCAGATGAGAATGTCGGGCTGGATGCCGATCTGCCGCAGAACGCCTACGGAGTGTTGCGTCGGCTTCGTTTTCAGTTCGGCCGCGGCCTTGAGGTAGGGGACCAGTGTCAGGTGGATGTAGAGGACGTTTTCACGACCGACATCCATGCCGAACTGGCGGATCGCTTCGAGGAAGGGCAAGGATTCGATGTCGCCGATCGTGCCGCCGATCTCGGTGATCACGACGTCGACGTCGTCGGTCGCCAGGCGTTTGATCGCGTCCTTGATCTCGTCGGTGACGTGCGGGATGACCTGGACGGTGCGGCCCTCGTAGTGCTTCCCCTGTCGCTCCTTCTGAATGACCGAGAGATAGATCTTACCGGTGGTGTAGTTGCAGTCCTTGGTGAGCGGGGCGTGGGTGAAGCGCTCGTAGTGGCCAAGGTCGAGGTCGGTCTCGGCGCCGTCGTCGAGTACGTAGACCTCGCCGTGCTGGTACGGGCTCATCGTGCCGGGGTCGACGTTGATATAAGGGTCGAACTTCTGGAGCCGGACTCGGAGCCCCCTGTGTTCCAGGAGCATGCCGATCGACGCACAGGTCAAGCCTTTGCCCAGCGAGCTGACCACCCCGCCCGTCACGAAGATATGCTTCGCCATCGTCTCGCCACCCACCCATAATGCCGCGAGAAAGGCTTTTGGGGCCTGTAAAGGCGTAGTATAGCAGAAAAGAGAACAACGGCAGAGTTTCCTGGGGTGAAATGATCGAACGCCCTACGTTGGTTCGACTGGACTCGGAGGCGCAACCGCATCGAAGGTCGGGTCAATCCTCGCGTGGCTCATGACCGTGGCGGCGATCAGGTAGACGACGAACGCGACGACGAATGCAACGAGCGAGGCGGGTTGAAGTCGGGCGAACGCGGTGGAAGGCAAGGTGAATGGCAACAGGCCGATCGTGGCGCCTGCGGCCCAGGCGAGCAGTCCCGGCAGATGCACCCCGATCCGGGCACCTGGCCATTCCCCGCCGGCCTTAAGGGCGTCCGCGGCGATTGCTCCCAGGACGGGTGCGAACAGAGCACCGACGAATCCAAATACGTTGTAGTGGCGATCGACCATTCCCGAGATCGCGAGAATCCATGCGACAAAGAAGCCGAGCAAAGTCCACTTGGTCCGCGCGATTCTCGGGAGAGCCTCGTTCATGCGTGTGCTGAGCAGGTACGAGGAGAAGCACGCCGGGGCGAGACCCGCCAGGCCGAACGCCATGAGCATCGCACCCGCGGTCCTTCCTCCGATCAACGATTCGACGGCATGGACGAAGGTCAGGGTTTGCGAAGTCGCGG
>JAYUFP010000678.1:0-12747 GCA_043738665.1 Isosphaeraceae bacterium | reverse complement strand
AGCCTGTTCAGCACGCACGACCTCGCGTTGAAACACTACCGCCGCTATTCGCCGAAGACCGGCCTCGCGCTGACGAAGGCGACCGACCTTACCGTGTTGAGGAAGGGCGGGCTCTTTCACGCCCTGGCGGCGGTCCGCGCCCTCCAGGTTTGGCGAGGGGGGCGCGTCGAGCCCCTGGCCGACCCGGACACTTATTCGAGCGAGTCGGAAGCCGTGGGGCTCGGAGCCTGGAATGCCCCTGCCGCGGTGACGCGTCTCGTTTCGCTCACCCTTCAGGCGGAGAGCCCGCTCTCTCTCGCGGCGGCCGCGATGGGGACGGAACTTCCCGGCCTGAGCTGGTGGGCGCTTTGCCAGAAGTTATGAGCCGGGCGGATTGCAAAGTTGAGTCCGGCAAGAACCCCGAATTCGGAAACGAACCGCCGAGAGCGCCGAGATCGCGGAGGGGAAAAGAGCAAAATGTCGAGAAATTCCTCGGACCCGACATCGACCTCCATTTTCGTTCATTCTCTCCCTTGATTTCTCGGCGATCTCGGCGGTTAGTCCGTGTTTTGTGCGGATTGAGTCGCGGATTGCCGATGGACTCTGCAATCCGTCTGAGTCATGACCTGTTTCGCTTGAGATTCCGTCCTCGGTAAGTTTACTTTGAGGTTCCACGAGATGTCCGTCATCAAACCGATCGACCGAGACGCGCTCCGTGAAAAAGTCCGTGGCGCGACCCCGTTCCCCAGTTTTTGCATCGACGGCTTCCTCGACGACGCGTTCGCCGAGCAGGTTCTCGGCTCGTTCCCCTCTTTCGAGGAGGCCTCGAAGCTCGGCAGGAGTTTCTCGGCCGTGAACGAGAAGGGGAAGATCCAGATCACCGATTCGAGCAAGTTCGCCGGGCCGGTGGCCGAGCTGAACCGCGCGCTGGCGTCGCCGGAATTCCTTGAGCTGCTGTCTTACGTTTTCGACATCCCGAACCTGCTCGCGGACAGCGAACTCGTCGGCGGCGGCATCCACCAGACGGGTCCTCGGGGGCTGCTCGACGTCCACGTCGACTTCAATTACATCGAGGACCGACGGCTCCATCGACGGCTGAACATCCTGATCTACTTCAACAAGGATTGGCGGCCGGAATGGGGCGGGAACATCGAGCTTTGGGATAAGGACGTGAAGGTCTGTCATCACTCATTTTCCCCCGTTTTCAACCGCTGCGTCGTGTTCCAGACCAACGAGATCAGCTATCACGGCGTGACCGCCGTGAACTGCCCCGAGGGGCGGTCCCGGAAGTCGTTCGCGGCGTACTACTACACCGCCGAGGCCCCGGAAGGCTGGGACGGCTCGGTCCACACGACGAGCTTCCGCGCCCGGCCCAATGAGGTGCTCAAGGGGAGCGTGCTGATGCCCCTGGAGAGAGCGGGACGGCAAATGAAGGACATGGTGAAGTCGCTCAAGAAGACGATCAAGAAGACGATCAAGGGCTGAGTCGGCCGCCGACTTCCCGAAGGTCGCCCAAACGACCGCCGCGTCCGCGTCAGGGGTTTTAACCCTGACGATGGCCGCGGCGGTCGTTCGTTTCGAAGGTTTGGGCATCGCGAAGCAATCAGTTGAGCAAAAAAAGCGGGAGGAATCGGCTGTCTTGCAGGATGAACGGGTGCCACGGGTTGTACTCAACCCGTGCGCTTTGAGCCTCGGACATCCGGCACGGGATCGGATTACCGAACCGCGTGGCACCCAACAACAGTCTTGGATTTGCTCAAATTATTATCGCCGTTCCTTAACTCAACGCCTTGAGCCGCGGGTCAGTCGGCCGCGGGTGCGGCGGAGCGTCACGGGGTGATTGGTCTTGGTCGACCGGTTCGCCGAAGCGCCCCACGCCTGGATCGCGGCCCCGACGACGGAATTCGCCTTGGACTGATCGGCGGGGCCGGGGGGAACACCGGCGACATCCGGGCGGACGTCATAACCGTTGGGTCCGGTGCCGTCGTTCTTGCCCGCCGCCTGGTTCCAACTCTGCCACGCCCCGTAGAGCGTGCTCGGGTTCGAGCCTTCCGCGATGAACGCCTGCGCGTGGGTGAGATGGAGGTGCAACGCCACATGCCCCTTTTGGAGCATGTTGAAGTATTGCGTGTACATATTGAAGAATCGCGGGTGGTGCCACGCCGCCTGGCTTTGCTTCGCGTAGATCAGGTCGGCGACCGCGAGCCCGGCACCCGCGATCGACCCCTCGTAGTCGGCCAGGACCGCGTTCGGGTAAGCGGCGGCGAGCATCGCGTAATGAGGCTCGCAGTCCCTGATCCTTCGAGTCTCCAGGGTCAGGTATTGCTCCAGAACGTCGAGGATCTGGTCGACGTCCAGCGCCGCCGTGACCGCGGCGTCGGGGGCTTCCCGCTTCGGATAAGACTCGGTGTACGGGGCGATCGCCAGCACGTCCACGGGGAAGTTGTTCGGCTGCGTGTAAAGGAAGATCAGGCGGGTGATCTCCGTCACCGCCGACAGCGAGCCGTAGATCCTCCGGAAGTCGGTCGCCCGGTTACCCAGCGCCGTCGCGGCGATCGCGAAGACGTGCCCCGACCGCATCACGTAGCCGTAGGTCGGCCCCGACTGCCCGGCCTGCTGACTGATGCCGGTGTAATAGAAGAACTGGGGGTAGCCGAGGCCCGGATTCCAGTGCTCGTTCGACAGTTCGGCATAAATCTTCCGGCCCGGCGCGAGGTTGGTTTTGACCATCGTGAAGAGCTGCGTCACGAGGTCGTCGGACGCGGCCGGCGGGATGTTCATGTAGACGTCGCAGTCGGGCAGCAGGTTCACGAACTCGACGTAGTCGGCAGGGGCCATCGACGGCGTCCCGACCTCGATGCGACCGCCGAAGGTGTAGGTGGTCGTCACCGCGGACTTCGCCACCGAATCGGTCGTGCCCATGGCGACCTGGTTCGGTTGCATCGTCGCGGAGTTATACACCACGTTGCCGAGATAATATTCGAGGCCCGCGAAACCGCCGCTCGCGGTGCGGACGTGAATCCGGTTCGGCTCGGGGCCGGTCGGCGGCGGGTAGACCGTCACGGCCTGGCCGGTGCCGAGCCCGTGGGCGCGATCGAGAGTCACGAGCAAATGGTCGTGGTCGTTGGGCAGGAACCCGTCCGTGCCGTTGTACTGATCGATCGTGACGATCTGGAAAACCCGTTTCCGCTGGTCGTTCGCGTTGAAGCTGCGCTGGCTCGGCGTGGGGTAGTCGCTCCACGCCACGATCGACGAGGCGTTCGCTCCGAGCGAGAACGCATTCCGGAGGGCTTTGGCTCCCGTGTGTTGCGCCACGGCTTGCGGGTGAAACTTGGCGATGTTCGCCAGGTCGATCGACGGGTCATAGATGCGAATGTTCGTCGCGGGAGTGCCCGCGCGGGTCGCCCTCACCACGAGCCCGAAGCCGGCGAAGTAGGGCAGCGGGTTGACCGTGTTATCCGGCGAGAGCCGGAAGACCACCTTATTGTTCGTCGCGTGCCCGGTGTCCGACGAGACGACCGAGTAAAGCAGTCCGGGGTTCGCGTAGATGTCGATGGTCCCGGACCCGTCGCCGTCGTAGAAAACGGTGTAGTTCCCGAACTGGCCGTTCGAGTAGCCTCGCGGGTCGGCCATGTTGGCGGGGCCGACGCGGATCATGGTCAGGAGCGTCGTCGGCCCGGGCACGATCGGGTATCCGGTGCTCGTGTACTGGCCTTCAAGGCTGCCGATCCATTGCCAGTCTCCGGCCCCTTTCATGAGGTTCGAGTAGAACACCGTCCCGGTGGCGTTCGGCGTGTGCATGTTGTAGCCGACACGCATCGTCTTTTGCGTGGGCGGGGTGAGGATCGTGCGGCCCGAGGAGTTCGTCACGCTCAGCGCCGTCACGCCGCTGACGGGACCGGTCACCGTGCTGATCGTGTTGTCGTCGAGGGTCAGCTTGACCGTCGACTGTGGTGCGATCGTGAACGACAACGGGTAGATGACGTAAGGGAGCGCGTCCAGATCACCGGGGTCGGTCGGGGTGTGCCAGATCGGATTGGTGAGAGCAACGGGCGCCTTGTTGTCGACGCTGATCTTCGGCGGCTGACCGCTACTGAAAAATGCGACCGACCCCGTGGCCGCTTCGGTGAAACGGTCGGCGGAGACCGCGATGGCGGCGATCGCGTCGCTACTCAACGTCTTGACGTCGCTGTCCGGCGCGGAGAGTACGATTCTTAGTCGCCCGCTCGCGCACCTGACCGTTCCGATCGGCTGGAACGCGTTGACCTTGAGGGTCAAGCCTCCCGTCGGATTCTGCGTCTGATCGACCGTCGCGGTGAGGACCGGCGTCGTCGCGCTCCCGTCGAAAATCTGATACGCGGCCTGCCGGCTCCGGGTGGATTTCGCCCACCAGGTCGTCTGGAGCGAATAGGTTCCCGGGGTGAGCCCTCCGATATAGGCGGTGGTCGAGACGTTCAGGGAACTCGGCAAATGCGTTTCATGGGAAGGGAACGCGTAACCGTTGCCTTGGGCGTCCCATATCCCGACAAAGACGCCGTTGTTCTCGTCACCGGTCGTCGCCGCGGCCGGATCGACGGGCACGATCGAGACCTGGTCCGCGCACAGATTTCCTGTCGTGTCGTCGGACAGCACGACCTGAAACGTCCCGTTCCCGATGAAGACCGACGTCAGGGCTTGCATCCCGGACGGGTCGTCGCGTATCGGACGCGCCGTTTGGTCGGCACGGTAAGTCCCTCGGTAAACGGTCCCGTCGTAAAGGCGGTAGGGTGCTGACGGCGAGAATGTCGACTGGACTTCCGTCGGCGCGTAGTCCCAGTTGACGAGCACCCGATAGGTTCCGGGAGCGATCCCGGTGAACGTCCAGACCGCGTAATTATCGCCGTTGCCTTGCGCGGCGAGCGAGCGGTGCGTCCCGCTGAGCCCGTAAGACATGGGGAGCCAATTGCCGAGCGAGCTCCAGGCGGGCGT
The DNA here is from genome assembly GCA_043738665.1 of Isosphaeraceae bacterium. GTDB lineage: Bacteria > Planctomycetota > Planctomycetia > Isosphaerales > Isosphaeraceae > JAYUFP01. Next base: position 7,800 of record JAYUFP010000678.1, on the reverse strand, counting down.
GTTATTGTCGACGTCGATCCTCGCGGTCGTGCCGGGCGTCGCCGGAACGGACAGCGCGGTGGTGATGATCCCCAAGGTGTTGATCGTCATCAGAACCTGGGGTTGGTTCCCCATGTTGTTGATGAACGAGACGAGCCAGGGGCCGCCGGACGGTCCCGACACCGAAACGTTCCCGGTCCCGATCGAAGAGAGGGCGGAAAGCGCGGCCCGGACGTCGGCCGGCAACGCCCCTCGGGCAATGGGGGCCGTGGTCTGGCCGCCGAACGAGAGCGTGAATGTTCCCGACGCACCCGAAACCTTGACACGCTCGGAGGTCGTCGTGATCAGATTCAACACCGAGGTCGAGTTCCCGACCGAATCGGCGAACCCGATGATGAGGGACTTGCCGGACGGCCCGACGGTCGTCGCCCTGGAAATGTAGGCCCGCTGGGAAGCGTCACCCCAGAGCCGCGGTCGCGACGCCGGAACCGGGTGATTTGATGACGGCGTGTGAACCGACGACGATGCGTCGAGGTTCGACGACGGTTCGCGGGGAATCGGCGCATCCCCGGGGAAAACCAAGGACATAAGGAAACTCGCAATCCATATAAGAGTTCCTCTGTACTTGGCCCGCGTTCGACGCGGTGGTGAGAGCCGCCGGCTTCTCATGAATTTACCGCGTTCGCGGCACTCACACTGGCACTATCGATTTCCGTATACGAGATGATCACTGAAAATTATCCCGAATACGCAAAATACTTCCGGTCAAACCCCCAGAACGGCCGCGGCCGCGGCCCGGAGCTGGAGGAGTTCTACGTGTGAGGACTGATGTTCCCGGGTCCAGGAATCCGCCAGGGCGAAGTTGGCGACGGCCGCCTCGTCGGCGTTGAGCTTCGCGTGGGCCATGGCAAGGTAGTACAGGTCGAACCCCGTGCCGCCGCCGAGTTGCACCGAATGCGTCAGGGCGTCGACCGCGGCGGGATAGTCGCCGGAGTAATACAGGGCGGCGCCGAGGGTGTTGCGGAACATCCCTTCCGCGGGGAACAGTTCGGCCGAGTTTTTCGCCAGGCGGATCGCGTCGGCGAGGGCGTCGGGGCGGGAATCGCGGGCCGTGACGAGGAGCCACGCGAGGTCGTTCTGGCCTTCGGCGAGCTGTCGAAAATACGCCGCCCTTTCGGGGTATTCCTCGACGAGGTTCTGGAGGATCTGGATCGCGCGGGACCGCGCCCATTCGGCGTCCTTGGGGACGTTCTGCGACGCCATGACCCGGCCGAGGTTCTCATAGCTGACGGCCAGCCGCTGGAGAACCGAGGGGTCGTGGGGTTGGAGAAACGCGGCGGCCTCTCGCGCCTTCAAGGCGAACGCGAGGTGCCGCTGCGCCTCGGCGGCTTGATCGGCCGGCAGCAGCGCGGCGGCGGACTCGTGGCCGTACGCGAACGCGCCCAGCGCTTCGGGGTCGGTTTTCAGTTCGGCGACTTCGTTCTCATAGACGCTGAGCGATTCCAGGTAGGTCACGCGGGCGGACTCGCTTTCCCCCGCGTCCTTGAGCGAATCGCCGAAGGCGAGCAGGCTCGTCGCGTGCGACTTCCAGTCGCGGAGGTCCACCTTTTGCAGGCCCATGATCCCCCCCACGATGATCGCGTACATCGGGCTGGCGCTTGCGTTCGATAGGTTGTCGAGCATGTAGAGCCCGAGGAGCGTCGCGAAACACCCCAACGGCGCGACCGGAGGGTGGGACCAGAGGCGGGCCGGGAATCGGACGCAGGTCAGGACCAGCGGCAAGACGAACGTGAGGGTCATCGCGATCATTCCGACCAGACCGCACTCCCCGAGAATGAGAATCCAGAGGCCGTCGGTCGGGTACATGTCTTTGCCGTCGACCATGATCCGGTTGCGGTTGTACCCTCCCCAGCCCAAGAGCGGCCTCTGGAACGCCTTGACCATCAGGTGGTCCTCGCTGTCGATCCGGAGCGAGACCGACGAGGTGCGTTCCGACATGTAACTTTCCGTGATCTCGATGACCTCTTTGCCCGACCAGATGCCCAGTGTCCTCGTGGCGATATACGTCGGGGGGAGCAGCGCCAACACCAGCAGCAGATAGACGGTCTTGGACCACCGCACGCTTTCGAGCATGACGATCCCCAGGACCATCAACAGGATCGAGCCGACCGACTTGCAGCACACGGTCGTCACGATCAGCGACAGGGCCAACGGCCCCAGCGCGATCCCCTTTAACTGCGTGACCGTCTTCGTCCTCCAGAGCCAGTAGGCGCAGAGGCTCGACGCGGCCATCCACATCCCGACTTCCAGGCCGGTCGCCATGAAAAGGATCGGACGATAACCGAACGAGAAGCGGGGAGCCATGTAGCTGGTCGTGCTCCCGTACACGAGAAAGTGCAGGTTGGGACTCATCCGGATTTCCCAGAAGCACAGCGGCGCGTAGACCAGGCCCCCGATCACCAGAGTGACGGCGCATTCCTTGAAGCTTTCGAGGTCGTCAAGGACGATCCGCCCGATGAAGTAAGGGAAACCCCAGATCAGGAACGCGTGGAACGACTGGGAAAGGCCGTCGTAGTAGCCGCCGTCAGTGCCGATATTGTTGGAGATCGCGGTGAAAAAGAAGCCGATGCACCAAGTCAGAATGGGGATGTCAAACCAACGCAACCGAAAGCGGTAGATGGACTGCCGGTCGAAGAGGAAGAGACCGAGGACGGCCCCCATCGTCGTGGCCGAGATCTTGCTGAAGTCGGGCACGCCGGGGATCGAGAGCGAGACGTTGGGCAGGAACATCCACGACAACGAGGTCGACACGAGGACCGCGCGCCTCGGCGGCATCGACCCGAAGATCACAAGGACGACCGGAATCCACGCGTACAGAACGATCTCGGCGAACATGAATGGCCAGCCTCTCTGACCGGTGGACGGGAAGGCCCCGGGGATCGAACGGACGAGACGAGCGGCTTATCGCGTGGTCGGCAACACCGAAGGTTCTCGACAGCCTTTGGATTCACAACCGTAGGCTGGGTCGTGACCCAGCGCTGTTTCGTTTTCAATGAACCGCGATGGCCGATGACCGATGGCCGACGGAAGACTGGGGGATCTGGGGTCGATCGCGGTCTCATTTCTTGGTCATTGACCATCGGGCATCGGCCATCTTGAGAACTCCACGGCGAAAATGAAACCGCCCTGGGTCGTGACCCAGCGCTTGACGGCGGAGACGGTTGGCGCTGGGTCACGTCACGACCCAGCCTACAAAAAACCGACTCCAGGAAAAACCGGGAAATGATCCTTGGCCTGTTCCTCAGTCCGTTTCCTCAAGAATTTCCCAGGTGGCCGGCCAGTAGACGTTGCCCGACGACTCGTGAGGGAGTTTCCCGGTGCCGAAGACGTCCGCCCCATCGACGTCGAACCGGCAGGCGTCGTGGATCACGTCCATGTTCATGTTCCGCGAGCCGAAAAAGAGGTCGATGGTGTAGGATCCCGGCATCAGCGGGAGCCGGTCGATCTTGCAGACCACGCGGCCGCTCGTGATGGTTTCCCACGTCGGCGCGGGGGGGTTGATATCCGTGTCCACGCCGAAGACGCCCGCGCCCATGTTGTTTTTGATGAAGACCCAGAAGCTCACGCCGTTCATCGGCTCGGGTACGCGGAACGTCACCTCGACCTGGATGTCGTCGCCCATGGCGATGCCGTCGTTGTCACGGCTGCGGTTGGTGACGCGTGCCCAGGACATGCACGGCGTGCTGTCCGACGTGCGGCCCGGGTGGTTACTCAGGTTCTCTTCCATCGTCAGGTTCTGGGAAGCCTCGCGCGAATAGGCGGCGAGGACGGTCGTCGGGTCACCGTCCATCTTCAACCTGCCGCGCTCGAGGTAGACGCAGCGGGTGCAAAGCCCCTGGACCGCGGGCATGTGGTGGCTGACGAAGAGGACCGTGCGCCCCTCCTTGGTCACCTCCTCGATCCGGCCCAGGCACTTCTTCTGGAACGACGTGTCGCCCACGGCGAGAACCTCGTCCACGACGAGGATCTGCGTCTCGAGGTGCGCGGCGACCGCGAAGGCCAGCCGCACGAGCATCCCGCTCGAATAGTATTTGACCGGGGTGTCGAGGAACTTCTCGCCCTCGGAGAACGCCACGATCTCGTCGAACTTGCGGTCGATCTCGGCCTTTTTCATGCCGAGGATCGAGCCGTTGAGGTAGATGTTTTCCCTGCCGCTCAGTTCCATGTGAAAGCCGGTGCCGATCTCCAACAAGGACGCCAGCCGGCCGCGGACGCGGACGCGACCCTCGGTCGGCTCGGTGATCCTGCTGAGGATCTTCAGGAACGTCGACTTGCCCGCGCCGTTGCGGCCGACGACCCCGACGACTTCGCCGGGATGGATGTCCAGCGAGAGATCCTTGAGCGCCCAGAACTTCTCGCCGTTCGACGCCGCGGCCTCGCGCGACTTCCCGAACCGGGAGCGGAACGCGCCCTGGACGGCTTCGCGGAATGAGGTGTTCGGGGTGACCCGCTTGCCCAGGCGGTAGGCCTTGCCGAGGCTTTCAACGACGATCGCGGGACGGCTCATGGTGCGGGGGTCTCAAGAAGACGGAGGCGGGACTCGGACGCAACCGGGAAGGGTCCGCAAAGGAGGGGTCAAGCGATATCGGCGAAAAGGCGTTCCGTTTTCCGGAAGTAGAAGACGCCGAAGACGAACATGGCGACGTTGATCGGCATCCCGATCGCGAGAGTGACCGGGTTCCAAGATGTCCCCAGGATCACCGAGCGGTAGGCGTCGATCAGGCCGCACATCGGGTTCATCGCGAGGAGCCACTGCCACCGCCCGAAGATCGACACCGGGTAAATCACCGGGCTGGTGTACATCATGATCTGCATCAGGAACGGCACCGTGTAGCGCACGTCCCGGTACTTCACCGTGAGCGCCGAGAGGAAGTAACCCGGGCCGAGCGTGGCGGTGATCGTGAATACGATCAGGACCGGCAACAGGAGGATCCGCCACCCCGGGATCGCGCCGTAGGCCAGAAGGATCACGGCGTAAAGCGCCATCGAGACCAGCATGTCCACGAGGAACGCGCCGATCGACGCGGTGGGGACGAACAGCCTCGGGAAATAAATCTTCGTGAGCAGGTGCTGCTGCTGGACCAGGCTCGACGTCGCGGCGGTGACCCCGCTGGAGAAGAACATCCAGGGGATCAGGCCCGCGAAGACGAACAGCGGGTAAGGAACCCCTTGCGACGCGATGCCCACAAGCCTGCCGAAAATCAGCGAGAAGATGATCATCGTCAAAAGCGGCTGCAGAACGGCCCAGGCCACGCCGAGCACGGTTTGCTTGTAGCGGATCTTGACGTCGCGCAGCGACAGAAAGAAGAGCAACTCGCGGAATTCGACCAGCTCTTTCCAGTTGATCGGGATCCACCCGATCGAGGGCTGGATGACGATCTCCCCCGGTTCGGCCTCGAGAAATGACAGAGAGGGTTTCGGCAAGATGGGAAGCCCCGCGTCGGCCGGTGACACCTGGAGTTCGTTGGTCAGCGACATGAATGACTCTACAACCACGTTCGAGGTAAAAGCGGAGATGACGCGGAAAAAAAAGCCGAAATAAACGGCGTAAAGCCCGAATTTGTACGCCCTGTTTTACCGTCCAGGTCGGTTGTTTGGCAAGACCGAGACCGTGGCCGCCTTAACCCCACACCTTTGTTGTAGCACGCGATCAACACGGTGGATGTTCGGGGGGAAACGACGCAACAAAGGGGACTGTTTCCGACTTCCGGCGGCCAATGATCCGAGCGCGGTCTGATGGGCGGCGCTGCTTTCGGTTTCTCCGGGCCAGGGCTTCCGTGACGGCGGCGCGAACCTCCGAACCGGCCGAGTCGCTTTCTCCAAGCTCGATCAATCTGACGAATTCCAGTTTCATGTCGAATGATTCCGGCGGCTCGCGGCAATAGATTGGTGGAGGATCCGAAACCTACCGATCGAGGCCGCCGGAAGATGGACAACGAACTCCGCCTCGTCCGGGCGTCGGCGCGACGTGACCGTACCATCTGGGCGGCCATGTATGACCGCCACGTCGGTGCTGTTTTCGGACTGATCTATCACCATGGTGGGAAGGGATCGCGCCGTCGCCGAGGACGTCAACCAGGAGGTCTGGCTCCTCGCCATCGAGCAGATTGACCGCTTCGACCCCGCTCGGGGCGAGTTCCGGGACTGGCTCCTGGGCATCGCCCGTCATCGTGCCCTGCGCTGCCGCCGCAACCCCGTAAGTGCCTTGGCGACCCGGCCCGACGGGACGTCCGACGCCCTGGCCCCGCCCGAGTTCCTCGAAGGCGTGGAGCAAGCCGACATGGTCCGAGCCGCACTCCTCTGCTTGCACGATGACCGGCGCCGGGTGCTCCCGGATAAATATGCGGAAGGGCTCTCCGTCGCCGAGATCGCGGCCCGCACCGGGCGGTCGGCCAAGGCGGTTGAGTCTCTCTTGTCGCGAGCTCGTGAGCAGTTCCGAGCCCTCTTACAACCTTATTTCTCCAACCCGATGGGAGGCGACCCCCATGTGTCCAGCGACGCCCGGCCAGCCCGATGAGAGAGAGGAACTGATGAACCTTTACCTCTCCGAGGCCGGCGCGCCTTTCGTCGAGCCCCGGCCCGAACACGTCGAGCGCCTGCGGTCACTCCTCCTCGAACGACTCTGCCCGACCCGTCCGGCACGGCGTTGGAAGGCGCGCCTGTTGGTCGGCTCGGGATTGGCGGCACTCTCGGTCGTCCTCGCGCTGCTGACGTTTGGCCGCCCGGCAATCGCCTGGGCGCAGGTGTCCGAGGCGCTTCAGGGGCGGCCGTGGGTCCACTGCGCGATGGGAGGCCCCGACGGAAAACCGCTGTTCGAGCAATGGCTCAGCTCGAATCGGGATCTGGCCGGCGAGCGGGCCGAGCCGGAGATCTCGTTCCACGACTCCAAGCGCAAGGTTCTCACGAAGTACGTCCCGGCCGAGGGCGTTGTTTATCGCCTCCCCGAGCCCCCTGTAGGGACGCAAGGCGATACCAACTTCTTGCCGCGGGTTCTCGACCAGTTGCGCGACTCCAAGGGACCGGCCAAGTTCCCGTTCCCAGGCATGGAGCTGATCGGCCAGACCCGACGAGAGGTCGAGGAAGGAACGAAAAAGTGGCTCGAAATCGAGCTGACCCTGCGCGCCGCCGGGGGTTCGCGGGGGGGGCCTCTGTCGATGCGGATTCGAGTTGACCCCGCGACGAAGCTGCCGAAGTCGTTAGACATGGTGGCCGAGGACGGGATCCGATACACCGCCGCGATCGATTACCCCGACCGCGGACCGGCCGACATCGACGACCTGGGGGTTCCACGTAACGCGAAAGTGGTTGACCGGTTCCCGCCGGACGAAGTCGGCCGCGCCATGGCGGGGCTCAAGGCCGGTCGTCATCAGTTCGACGACTACTGCGCGTCCGTCGTCGAGGAGAGGGTTCTCCCGACCAATGATCTTCCGAGGATCACGGTCCACCGCGTCTGGCGGAAGGGGCCGAAATTGCGAATCGAGCAACTGCGTCCGGAACCGAAGGATTGGTTCCGCCGCCCGATGTCGATACGAAATGGTGGAAGGCACACCAGGGTGACTTGACGTTCGTGCCCAGCATGATCTGCAATGGCAAGGAGTACTGGGACTACTACCTGGCTGATGACTGGAAGCCGGACATGCCTGTGCCGAAGTCGGGCAAGCCGAATGGCTTGGGTCAGACGCTCGGACCGAATCCGCTCTCAGGCCCGGGCGATGATCCCGTCCTCCCCTTCTGGTGCCAGGAGTTGCTCCCCGAGCAAGC
>JAYUFP010000677.1:0-4321 GCA_043738665.1 Isosphaeraceae bacterium | reverse complement strand
CCCTCTTGAAGAAGAACGTGACCAAGGAAGAGGTCAACGCCGCCTTGAAAGCCGCCGCGGAAGGCCCGCTCAAGGGAATCCTTGAGTACGTGACCGACCCGATCGTCTCCAGCGACGTCATTGGCAACCCGCACTCCAGCATCCTCGCCTCGGACTGGACCACGGTCATCCAGGGGAACTTGGTGAAGACCGTTTCCTGGTACGATAACGAATGGGGCTACTCTTGCCGGACTGCCGAGTTGATCCTGAAGCTCGCCTCGCTGGGCTGAGCTTGATCCCAGGTCGGCGAGCCGGCGTGCCGTAAGTGTCAGTGATTTCAAGGGTTGCCGTTCGCCGTCCCGCCCCGCCCCGCTCCGCTCCGCAACGATGCCCGGTCCCGCGATTCGCGGACGCCGGGCATCCGCCGTGTCGCGAACCGTATCCGAACCTTTTCCGTTTTGAGAACCTTTCCGTGCCCAAGCAGACGATCCGCGACCTCGACCTGGCCGGCAAGAGAGTGCTCGTCCGCGTCGACTTCAACGTGCCGCGGACCAAGGATGGAGGCGTCTCCGACGACCGCCGCATCCGCGCCGCTCTGCCGACTTTGAATTACGCCCTGGAACACGGGGCGAGCCTGATCCTCGTCAGTCACCTCGGCCGCCCCACCGGCGACCCCGCGACTGACGGCCCATTCCGGCTCGACAAGGTCGCCGAACGGCTTCAACAGGTGATCGGCAAGCCCGTGAAGAAGGTCAACGACACGGTCGGCCCCGAGGCGAAAGCCGCCGCCGCGGCCCTCAAGCCGGGCGAGATCCTCGTCGTCGAAAACGTCCGCTTCAACAAGGGTGAGAAGAAGGGCGACCCAGCCTTCGCCAAGGAACTCGCCGGGCTGGCCGACTGCTACGTCAACGACGCCTTCGGCACCTGCCATCGCGACGAAGCCTCGATGGTCGCCGTCCCCGAGGCGTTCCCTCCCGAGCGCCGGGCGCTGGGGTTCCTCGTCGAGAAGGAGCTCCAGATCCTGGAAACGCTCCTCGGCCACCCCAAGACGCCGATGATCTCGGTAATGGGCGGCGCCAAGGTTTCCGACAAAATCCTGATCATCGAGAACCTCCTGGCAAAAGTTGACCACCTGCTGGTCGGCGGGGCGATGACGTACACGTTCCTGAAAGCCCGGGGTCACGAGGTCGGCAAGAGTCGTTGCGAGCTCGACAAGCTTGACGAGGCGAAGAAGGTGCTCGAAAAGGCCGGGTCGAAGATCGTCCTCCCGGTCGACCACCTGGTCGCGACGGCTCCCGACGCCTCGGCCGAGACCAAGGTCGTGGAAGGCTCGAACATCCCCGAAGGCTGGTTCGGGATGGACATCGGCCCCAAGACGGTCGCCCTTTATGGCGACATGATCAAGAACGCCGGCACGGTGGTCTGGAACGGCCCGATGGGCAAGTTCGAGGACGCCCCGTTCCGCGCGGGCACCAAGGGGATCGCTGAAGCGATGGGGGCCTCAAAAGGGGTGACCGTGGTCGGCGGCGGCGAAACGGCCGAGGCCGTCGAAGAATTCGGGTTCGCCGACAAGGTGACGCACGTTTCGACCGGCGGCGGGGCCTTCCTCGAATACCTCGAAGGGAAAAAGTTCAATTCCCTGAAGGTCATCCCCGATAAATGACCGGAGACGGCGTGCGGACCGGCCTTCGACGGTCGTGGCGGCCGGAGTCGTTCATGCGAACGGAAAGCGACGGAGTTTGATGGGGCAACATGATCAGGCGACGGCGTTAGCGGAGCGCAAGGCCCGGTTGGCGGCCTTTGACGCCGCGCCCCATCCGCTCGTCACGCCGTCGATGCTGAACTGTGACTTCGCGAAGGTCGGGGAGGAGCTCGACGCCCTCAAGGCGGCTGGGGTCCACGCTGTTCATCTTGACGTGATGGACGGCCACTTCGTTCCGAACCTCAGCTACGGACCCCCCGTCATCGCCGACTGGCGGAAGCGGACCGACTTCCCGTTCGACACGCACCTGATGATGACCGACCCTGCCCGCTACGTCGATGCGTTCGCCGCGGCGGGTTGCGACGTCATCATCTTCCACATCGAGGCGGTGCCGCATCCCGTGCAGCTCGCCAGGCGAATCCGCCACCACGGCTGTCACGCGTCGATCGCTCTGAACCCGCCGACGTCGGTCGACACGATCTTGCCGTATCTGGACGAGGTCGACGCGGTCCTGGTGATGAGCGTGATGCCGGGGTTCGGCGGCCAGGCGTTCGACCCCTCGGTGCTCGACAAGGTGAAGGCCTTGCGGGCGGCCCGCCCTTCCCTGCGGATCTCGATCGACGGCGGGATCAAGCCCGACACCGCGGCGCTCGCGGTTGCGGCGGGAGCGACACAACTCGTGGCCGGCTCGGCCGTGTTCCGGAACCCAGGCAACTACGCGGCGGCCCTTGCCGAACTGGGCGAAGGCGCCCGCCGCGGCAGCCACCAGTGAGGCGGCCGGCCGGCGAGACCCGCCCGGCCCCGGTCCCTAACATGACTCAGGTCGTCTTGATCCGGCCAGGCTCCACGGCGTACGACGAGCAAAAGCGCGTCCAGGGGGTTCTCGACATCCCCTTGAGCGAACGCGGTCGCGCCGAGGTCGCCAAGCTCGCCGCAAGCCTCCCCACGGAACTCAACGGCACAGACCTGGCTGCGCTCTACTGCGGACCCGGCGAGAGCGTCGCCCGCACGGCCGAGGCCGTGGGCAAGGTTCTGGGTCTGCGACCCCGCCGGGTCGACGAGCTCCGCAACCTCGACCAGGGGCTCTGGCAAGGCTTGCAGATCGACGAGATTAAACGACGCAACCAACGCGTCTTCCGCCAGTGGCAGGATGACCCCCTGACCGTCTGCCCCCCGCAAGGCGAGTGCGTCGAGGACGCCCTGGAGCGGATCCGGCTGGCCCTCAAACCTTTGATCAAACGCCACCAGGAAGAGACGATCGGTCTTGTGGTCTGTGAACCGCTCGCCCAGTTGATCGCGGGATACCTCCGCCGCGACGACCGCGTGCTGCTCGACCACGACGTGCCGACGGGACGATTCGAGTGTATCGTGGTCCACACCGAGGTCGGACGGAACGGGAGTTCGCACTAGCCGACGAATAACATTTCCCCCCCTTGTGAAGGGGGTGGGGGGTGGAGTCCCACGATGGATAAAGACGATCGCAACGGGACAACACGCGCCGACCCCACGTTTCCACGCATTGCGGGCCAGACCGTTCGGCCACTCGAAACCAAGAGAACAGGGATTGCGACCATGGCTGGCAAGGAGGGAGGACCGGGACACCCCTGGCATGGTCACTTCGAGCCCAAACGGGTGCCCGAAGGCGTCTGGATGCGTTGCGACGGCTGCCAAGCCACGCTCTTCCGCAAGCAGGTCGAGCAGAACCTCAACGTCTGCCCCGAGTGCAACCATCACTTCTCGGTCTCCGCGGTGAACCGGATCGCCCAACTCCTCGACGCCGATACGTTCGAGGAATGGTACGCCGACCTCCGCCCCGGAGACCCCCTCGGGTTCAACGATCGGCGGCCCTACCCCGAGCGTGTGAAGGCCGAGCAGGAACGCACCGGCCTGAACGAAGCGGCGGTCGTCGGCCAGGGGTTCATCAAGGGCATCCGGACCGTCTTCGGCCTGACCGACAGCGCGTTCATCATGGGGAGCATGGGCTCGGTCGTCGGGGAGAAGCTCACCAGGGCGATCGAGGAAGCGACCCGTCAGAAGCTCCCTCTGGTCATCGTCTCCGGTTCAGGCGGAGGCGCGCGAATGCATGAAGGTATTCTGTCCCTGATGCAAATGGCCAAGGTCTCCGCCGCACTCGCCCGACACAACGCGACGGGCGGCCTTTATATCAGCGTCCTCACGCACCCGACGATGGGAGGCGTCGCCGCGAGCTTCGCGTCCTTGGGCGACTTCATCCTCGCCGAGCCCCGAGCCCTGATCGGGTTCGCGGGGCCGAAGGTGATCGCCCAGACCGTACGCGTCCAGCTCCCCCCCGGATTTCAGACCAGCGAGTTTCTCCTGGACCACGGCTTCATCGACCGGATCGTCCACAGGCGCGACCTCCGGAGCATGATCGCCCAGCTCATCGACTACACGCAGAGTTAAAGACATCCGTTCATCAAATCATGAAGCTCCACCCGCCCCGGAGATTCCGGGGCGGGCGGGGCTATTTTTTTCAACGACCCGACAGAAGGCTAGAAATCGTCCTCGTTCCCACGGTCCTCCGTGGGAACGAGTCGATCCGGGCTCTTTAGCTCTGTGTCGGGTCGTTGTTAAAGTTTGACATCGGCTTCGTTTTGCGAGAACGCCTGACTTCGCAGCGAG
>JAYUFP010000676.1:0-4324 GCA_043738665.1 Isosphaeraceae bacterium | reverse complement strand
TTCCTGCAAACCTACGGGCGATCCGCGCCCCGCGATGATCGGAACGCGAGATCATTTCTTGCTGGAACGTTACTTCCTCTACGCTGCCTATCACGACCAACTCTTTCGCGGCCAGGTTCACCACACGCCCTATCCGGTCCAGACCGCCGAGGTTGACGCTCTTGAAGAGTCGTTACTCAAGGCAGCGGGAATGACCCGGCCCGAAATGTCGCCGATCGTTCACTTTTCCCGCGGTGTGGACGTGGAAATTTTTCCGCTCCGGAAGGCTCTTGGATAAAGAAAACGACATAAGAAGTTCCATGACGGATTTGCGGACGGTTGACATCAATTTTCGATGAGATCGGGGCCGGGTGGGAGGCACATAAACCGTGGTGAATTTGAGGGTTACGCAAATTGTACGGCGTGTGCTCACGGGACCGGCCGGATTGCGGGGACGCACGGAGACGGGAATCGACCAAGTTCTCAACTGATCAGGATCTTCGGATCTCAGTGGGCGGAAGGTGGGTCGAGTTTGCTTGCGAGTCCGAAAAAAGTGTTGCATTTGCAGAAACAGTATCCCATCTTGGCAACAGTCCTCGGGTGCCGTCAGGAAAATCGGGGAGTAATTCCCATACCTTCTCCCGTGACGGCAGGGTGCGGACGCAATGGAGCGGTCGCGGCCCGAGGGAAAATTTTGGGAGTTTACACCTTTGATCACATCTCTTTTTAAGAAGGTTGCCGTGGCGGCCCTTTCGCTGGCGACCCTGGTCGCCATGAACGCGACCGTGTCTTTGAAGGCGCAGCAGATCCCGGCGACCACGCCGACCACCGGCGCGGTCATCCCGGTCGCCCGACCCGTCGCGGTCCAGCCTGTCGCCGCCCAGCCCGCGGCTCAACCGGTCGCGGTGGAGCAACCCCAACCGCAGCCGGTGTATGTGCCGGCGGGCGACCCTTACGGATTCACCAACTGGCTCAACTCCACCAGGGCGAGCTACGGCCTTCCGGCGGTCGGGTACGACCCGAACCTCACGAATTGGGCCAACGTCAATAATTCGCACCAAAGCTCGCGAGGCATGGGCCATTACGTGATGGGCCCGGCGCGTCGCCAGAATTCGGCCATGGGCAGCTACGGCACCATCGGCGGGATGTGGATGGCGTCACCGGCCCACCGCGCGGCCCTGCTCGACCCCACCATTCGCTTCATCGGAATCGCCGGCATGGGCGCGTACTGGACGTTCAACGCCAATTGACCGGTTCCCCCTCAATCTCTTCCCTTCTTACCCACCTTTTGAAAAATCCGAGCCGTCAGCGCCCGGCCGACAAGGCCGTTTACGCCGGGTGCTGGGCGAGCCCGGAATCGGTCGGCGGCTTCCCTCGAAAACGCGCTGATACCTTCACTTCCCATTCCCGTCAGAGAAACAGCGCGTCCCGGATTCGGTTCAGGATCACCTGTTCGAGCTTGGTGTCTCGACCGCGGGGAATCCAGAGCGGGGCGACCGGAACGGGGCCGACGATCTCGCGGGTCCGGTTGATCGGGAAGTCGTTATTGAAGACCGCGCGTCCCGCGGTCTGGCGGTCGGGCTTGGGAAGGTCTTCAAGTTCCTTGAGGACTTCGACCTTCACGGCGAACCCGCGGCCGGGGACCGGGTCGATCTGAACCCTCGCGAACCGGCGGGTCGTTTGGAGGGTCGATTCAAGCTTCTCGTCGAAGCCCACGGTGTCTCCCCGCCAGGGTTCGAGCAGGGTCGCGCCCGGGACCGGGTCGGTGATGATCGTTCGGGCGAGCCGGTTCTCGGTCCGGATGTCGAAGTACTCGTCGAGGACCGCGACGGTCTCTCGCCAGACGGATTCCAGGTCCGACGAGGGGACGATCAGCGGGTTTTCCGAGACCGGCCGGGGTGAGACCACCCGCGAGACGGTCGCGCAACCGGCCTGCCCGAGGGCCGCCGCGGCAACCGCGACGGCGGCGATCTGTCTCATCCTGAGACGCATGACGGGAGACCTCGTCTTCGACTTTCAATGCTAGGGCCGAGATCCGGCCGACGGGAGACGGGAAATTGCCGAAAAGGAACAGGCGAACCGGTCCGGCGATTCCGTCGAGGCGGCATCCTGATCATTTTCGGCAACTCTGGCAAGGTCGGTCCTCGCGGAATTCCGTCCGGGAGCTAGCGTTGTTAGGGACGATCCGCGGTTGGATCGGGCTCCGGAATCCGCCGCATTCCAATCGAACCGCCCCGCGCTGTGGACTTTTGCCGATGACGATGTCGCCCCAGATTGCTCCGCCACCCCCCCCCGGGGCACCGTCTCCTCTCACGTCAATCGCGCCTCAGCGTTCGGGGGGACGGCCGCCTTCGCCGCCCTCGACGATGCTCGCGCCGAAGCGTAAGTCGTTGGGGGAACGGCTCGGCGATTCGATCGATCGTTTCGTCGGCCGGTTCCGCGACGCGTACGAGACCTTCCGCGACCCCGCGACGACGCAGTGGGTTCACGAGTTCGCCGACGTCGTGACGATGGCACGCGACCCCGTCCAGTTGGAAGCCGCTCTCGTGAAGATGGTGGGGACGGTGGCGGACGCCTCGCGCGTCGAGCTGCTCCTGGACCGGGACGTCGCCGCGCAGCCCGAACCGAAGCTCCTCGCGCTCTGGCCCGCGGGCGTCGAGGCGATGACCGTCGATGAGGTCGAGGCCCTGGGATACCCGCTTTGCCTTGGCCTCTGGTGCGGCGACCATTACCAGATGACGCTTGAGGTTTTCGCGAAGCCAGGGCAGGGGGGGCGCTGGCCCCGCAAGATCGTGAGGCGTCTGACGACCCTCTGCGCGATGGCCGCCGCGGCCGAGCGGGGGATGCACGTCGGCCGTCGCGCACGATTTGAAGCGCCCTCCGCGAACGGTGCGTCGGTCCGCGACGCCACGTTCCTGAGCGCGATCCTGCCATACGCCCTTTCCCAGGCCCAGCGGCACCGCGAGCCGCTCACGATCTTCTGCCTCGAGCTCGACCGGCTGGTGGCCCTGACTGACGAGCACGGCTGGGAGCGGATCGACGCCGCCGTCAAGCGGGTCGCGCAAGCGGTGGCGCACACCTTGAGAGGCAGTGACGTGGTGGTCCGGCTCGATGACGACCGCTTGGTGGTGATCCTGCCGAACACGGGCTCGGCCGGCGCCCTGAAAGTGGCCGAGGTGGTGAAGCAAGGGGTGACCTCGGCCTGCCTGCCGGTCGGGGCACTACCCGGCCTGACGTTCGCGCTGGGGGTCGCATGCTTCCCTGAGGACGGCCAGGAGATGACCGTCCTCCTTCACGCCGCCGACGACGCCATGAGCCGAGCCCGGAAGCTGGGAAAGAACCAGGTGGCCACGGCCTCGCCGATCATCGCGAAGCCGAAGCGCCTGGACGGGGTTTTGGTGGACGGGTGAGTTCATCGGTAATCAGCGAGTTTTAGTTGCGAGCGATGTGATGAAATCACAGGCGAGCAATCTCTGTCTCCCCGTTTACAAGCCGTGATCTCCTCACAAGCCATACGGCGATTGACTTCGGTCAAGGAACACACTCGGATGAATCCCAAGCCGATCGCCCTCCCCCAGGTGCTCCGGGGAGAGGGCAAGGGGTGCGGGGTCCGGGAATGACCCACCGGCTTTTCCCGAGGTTTCGAGCGAAACGCAAGCCCCTCACCCCTCCCTCTCCCCGC
This sequence comes from Isosphaeraceae bacterium, assembly GCA_043738665.1. Lineage (GTDB taxonomy): Bacteria > Planctomycetota > Planctomycetia > Isosphaerales > Isosphaeraceae > JAYUFP01. Next base: position 663 of record JAYUFP010000676.1, on the reverse strand, counting down.
AAAGCCGGGGAGAGGGCGATCGTCTGAAGGTTTCGACACGGCTTCACTTCATCCCGAGTCGATTTCCCCTGTGATGAAAGCGAACCCCAACTTTTCACCGGCCAGGCGCGACCGTCTCGCGATCGGTCCACATGACGGCTCACGACCGACGTGCAATCTCCTCATGCGAACCACGCCGGGCCGTGTTCAATTCCCGGCAGGCTTCGGGTCGGCCGGTTTCAACAGGGCTTTATAGCTGCCGAGCTTGCGGGTCGTCTGCTTGATCAAGACCTTGATCTCGCGAATTCCGGCGTCCTGAACGGCACGTTCGGCGGTCGCCTGACGGCGCTCGCCCTCGCTTTTTGCGAAATCCTCGTCAGAGACGGCTCCTTTGATGCGTGAATTTAGGCGATCGTTCCTGATGACTACGCCCTGGGCCAGTTCCTCTCGCGCAATCGCAACTTTCAATTCCGCATTTTTGGAACCGAGCCGAGCGTGGAGTAATTCCAACTCGTCCTCAAGGTTTTCGACTCGTGCGGCGATTTCGCTTTCGACCAATTGGTCTTCTTTCGCAGCCTGAAAGAATGAAGTGGACCCCAAAGTCTAGACCACCGAACCCGATTTCTTAGTTATGGTCCCAACCTTGTCTCGGCTCATTCTGAGCCTCTCCCGGCCTCCCGGTAA
>JAYUFP010000675.1:0-4326 GCA_043738665.1 Isosphaeraceae bacterium | reverse complement strand
TGGGGACAAGGTTTCAAGCCACCGCCCCGGAATCCATCAAGAGCCGACCCGATTTGCTTTTCATCCCGCTCGCCATCCGTCATTCGCCATCCGACGTTTATCGGGATCAGCGCGAGCCCTTCAATTCATCCGCGAGCTCCCTGGCCCCGTAAACGTCCTTTAGCGCCGCGAGAATCCCCCGGGAGTCGACTGAGATCGCCCTGGCGATGCGGTCGTCATATACGAAGTCGAGGACCAGGGACTGAATGTTGCCGTCGAAGATCAGTCCGACGACTTCATTGTCCTTGTTCACGACCGGGCTGCCGGAATTGCCCCCGATGATGTCGGCGGTCGAAACGAAGTTCAAAGGGGTCTCGTACTTGAGGCGGCCGGCGTCGCGCGCCTTGAACCAGCTCGGCGGGAGTTCGTACGGCTCCTTGCCGCCGTGCGCCAGGGCGTGAGCGAACGCGCCGCCGACGTTCGTGAACGGCGGGTAAGTTTTACCGTCCACCTCGTAGCCCTTGATGGTCCCGAACGCAAGGCGAAGAGTGAACGTGGCGTCCGGGTAGACTGAGTCCCCTTGCGACTCGAAAATCGCCTTGGCGATCAGGCGGTATTGGGCACTGTGGACGCCTTCGACCTCGTCTTCGTAGATTTTCCTGACCGCGCGGGCGTCGGCGTCGACGGCGTATGCCAGCTTGATCAGGGGGTCGCCGCAACGCGCCAGGGCGATGTCGCTCATGACAAGCTGTTTGCGGTATTCGACGTCGGCGAGCTTGGAGCCGTCCACGAGGGCCGTCGCGGCGGCTTCGGGCGTTCGGCCTTGAAGGACGCGCTGCACGATCGGGTCGTCGGCTCCCGCCTTCTTTCGCCAGAACTTCAGGGAGTTCGCCAGCTTCGCCTTCTCGAATTCCGGATAGATCGGGGCACTCGAAAAGAGGGCGAGCTTGAGAGACTCCTGCGCCGAATCTCGGTACTCCTTGAGTCGCTCGGCGTTCGGTTTCCGGTTCTCGGCGGCCAGACGGATGATGTCTCTGGCGATGTGGAACAGGGTCGAGTCGAACGCGAGTCCGCGTTCCACGAATGAGTTCGGCAACGCGATCTGCTTGGCGACTTTTTGCGAGGTGGCGATCTTGTCCCAGGCCGCGCTGTAGGCGGCATGCGCCTCGGGCTTGCCGGCGACCGTCTTGCGGAGGGCCTCCTCGGCGGCGGCTTTGCGGCCCATCAGGTCCTTATCGCGCAGACCCTTCAGTCCGCCGTCGCGAGCCTTCCTTGAATTCTGAATCCCGAAGAGGTCTTCCTTCGACTGCCGCGCGTGCTCGGCCCCTCTCTTGCCGAACTCCTGCAAGTGAGCCTCGCGGTCGTGCAGCATTTCCATCGTCAGCGGGTACGAGACGTCGCGGAGGTATTCGAGGTGTGCCAGGGTGTTGAGCCGGTTGGTCTTACCGGGATGGCCGGCGACGAAGATGGGGTCGCCGTCCTTCGCGCCGTTGGGGCTCCACTTCAGGAAGTGCTTGGGCTTGGCGGGCTTGCCGTTTTCGTAGGCGCGAAAGAAGCAGACGTCGAGGTCGTGGCGCGGGTATTCGAAATTGTCCGTGTCGCCGCCGAAGAACGCGATGGCGAACTCGGGAGCGAAGACGAGCCGGACGTCGGTGTATTTCTTGTAAGTGTAGAGGTGGTACTGACCCCCCTGGTAGAGAGTGACCACGTCCGACCGCAGCCCGGTCTCCTTGGTCGACTCCTGCTCGATCGTCGCGGAAGCACCGCGTTTGGCGACCGAAGCCGCCGCGTCGTCCATGCCGGGCTTCACCGCGGCGAGAACTCGCTCGGTCACGTCCTTGATGCCGACGAGGACATTCAGTTCGAGGTCCGGAGCCTTCATTTCCTCGGAGAAGCTTTTGGCGAGGAAGCCTTCCTTGTAATAGTCCTTCTCGGTCGTGCTGATCTTCTGAAGCGTATCCGCGCCGACGTGGTGGTTGGTCATCACCAAGCCGTCGGCCGAGACGAACGAGCCGGAGCCGCCGCTGTTGAAACGCACGGCCGACGACCGCAGGTGGTTGATCCACTCCGAGGTCGGCGTGAAGCCGTAGCTTTTCTTGAGGGTCTCCATCGGCAAATTGTTGAAGACCCACATCCCCTCGTCGGCGGGGGCGGATCGTCCTGTCGACAATGCGGTGAGTGCGGCGGCCACGAGCAATCCTCGGCGAAACATCATGGTTGAGATCCTTATGGTGCGATCCGGGGCGGCCGGATTGTCTGAGTCCTCATGATAATTATCAGTGATCCGTCACAATCGGTTCACTCGTTCCAACGTTCCGCGCGGAAAAAAGTGAGGAACCGCATCGCTCTTCGATCATTCCCCGTCCAACTCCGAACTCTCCACCACGGGATTCTTGGCCCGAAGCCCGACCGTCAGCACGATCAGGCCCAGAACCGTGAACGCGACGACCGACGGCCACGGATGACCGACCCAGTCCGCGGCGGTCATCTTCTGGACACCGAACGCCTTGCTCAACGCGGGCACGGATTCGGAGAGGGAGGCGAGTTGTTTGGGAATGAATCCCGAAAAGTCGTACTGGTCCATCGTTTTCTTGGGAACGAGCGCCAGGAACGCGATCAAGATTCCCGCGATCGACCCGCCGGCGATCAGGCCGCTGGAGAGCAAGACGGCGGGGCTTGAATCGGACTCCTCGTCCGACAACTTGCGGACGCGGTCGACCACGCCGCGGATCATTCCTCCGACGAAAAGCGGGAACGTCGTGGAGAGCGGCAGATAGACACCGACCGCGAACGCCAGGGCCGAGACGCCGCAAAGCTGCATCACGACCGCGAGCGCCGCGCCCAAAATCACAAGCACCCAGGCCAGCTTCTGCGTGAGGATGCCGTCGATGATCGTCGCGAACAGGTCGGGCTGCGGCGGGTTGAACTTCTCGGCGGTCGAGCCGTCGGCGCGCTTCTTGACGATCCCGCCGATTCCGGGGTCGTCGCGGAATTTGACCGCGCCCGAACTCGGGTCGACCAGATAACGCCCCGCCTGAATCTCGGGCGTGGCCTTGCTCCGGCTCACCCACCAGACCTTGTACGTCTCGCCCTTCCAGGTCTCGGTCTTCGTGATCTCGGCGACGGGCGCGTTGACTTTCGGGAGGTACTGGGGGTCGTCGGTCACGTCGCGATACAGGGCGTTGAGGGCCAGCAAAGTGCCGCCGATCACGATCGCGGACGTGACGGCCCCCGAGACGATCGCAAGCTGTTGCGAGCGCGGGGTCGCCCCGACGAGGAAGCCGGTTTTCAGGTCTTGAGACGTCGTCCCGCCGTTCGACGACGCGATGCAGACGATCGCCGCGACCGACAGAGCGGCGACTCGGTATTGCTCACCCATCCAGCCGAGCATCACGAAGATCAGGCAAGTGAGCAGAAGCGTGGCGATCGTCATCCCCGAGATCGGGTTCGACGACGAGCCGATCTCCCCGGTGATCCGTGAGCTGACGGTCACGAACATGAAGCCGAAGAGCAGGATCATGCAGGCCCCCGCAATACGCCCCACGGGGTTTGTCGGGATCAAGTCCGAAGACGCGACCGCCGCGACGAGAGCGAGCGAACCGATGGCGACGACCCAGATCGGCAGGTCGAGCTGGGTTCTGCCCCCTCCCTTCACGCCGCCGCCGCTCCCGCTCCCTTTCCGCATTGACCTGAACCCGCCCGTGAGCGAGCTGATGATTAGCGGGAAAGCACGGAACATGCTGATGATGCCGCCGGCGGCGACGGCCCCCGCCCCGATGTATTTGGCATAGCCGCCGCGGATCTCGCCCGGGTCCATGTCGCGGATCAACTTGGCGGCGGGAGGGAGCGGCTGCGTGAGGCCTTCGCCGAAGTAGGCGATCATGGGGACGATCACGATCGACGTCAAAATGCCGCCCGCGACCATGACCGACGCGGTTTTCCGGCCGATGATATAGCCCACCCCGAGCAGCGCGGGGGAGGACTCCATCGCGATCATCGCCTTCTTGTACTGGTCGCGCTCGACGATCGCGCTGGGGACGTCGGTCCAGAGTTTGGTCGCCTTCATCATCAGCTCGTAAACGAACGCGATCGCAAAGCCCGCGAAGACGGTGACCGCCGACGAGCCCCCCTTCTCTCCGGCGACGAGGATCTTGGCGCAGGCGGTGCCCTCGGGGTATTTCAGCTCTCCATGCTGGTTGACGATGAACGCCCTGCGGAGAGGGATCATCATCAGGATGCCAAGGATGCCGCCCAGCACTGACACCATCATGACCCGGATCGGGTCCATGTCGTAGCCGAGGATCATCAAGGCGGGCATCGTGGCCCCGACGCCGAACGCGATCGACT
>JAYUFP010000674.1:0-12789 GCA_043738665.1 Isosphaeraceae bacterium | reverse complement strand
TCCACGTCGAAAATGAAACCGCCCTGCCGCGATGTTCCCGGTTTAACCGGGCGCACCGGCGATTTCACGTCCTTTGTTCCCGATTCCGCGCGGGAATTCAGACGTCCAGCCCCACAGCCCGCATGAGGGCCAGCGCGTTGCTATGGGTGATCACACCGGGTCGCATCGTGTAATCGAAATGCATCACGCCGTCCAGGAGTTGATCCTCGAAGTGGACATTCGCCACGGCAGGTGCGAGCGTGCCCGCTTCTTCGGCGAGGGCAAGGTCGTGGGTCGTGACCAATCCGATCGCGCCGAGGTCGATCAGCCCTCGGACCACGGCACCGGCACCGACGGCGCGGTCGTGGGAGTTGGTGCCGTGAAAAATCTCATCGAGCAAAAACAAGAGCGGTCGCGTACCCCGCGCGAGGTCGACGATCATTCGAACTCGTGTAATCTCCGCGTAGAATCGTGACTTCCCCGCCTGGAGTGAGTCCTGGATCCGAAGAGTCGAGCCGATCGACAGCACCGACACCCTGAGGCTCTTCGCCCGGACCGGGGCTCCGGCCAGCGCGAGGACTGTGTTGGTGCCGATCGTCCTCAGGAGCGTGCTCTTTCCCGACATGTTCGACCCGCTCACGAGCAGGACGCGGAGCGCGCCGCCGAGCTTCACGTTGTTCGTGACGCATGTCGACACGGGAAGCAGCGGGTGGCCGACGGATTTGCCGTCAAAAGCGACTTCGGACTCAAGGATTACCGGAAAAGGGTCGTCGGGGTTTTCGAACGCATAGGCCGCGAGCGAGCAGATCGCCTCGAATTCGCCGATCGCGGCGAGCCACCCTGCGATCGAGGGTCCGGTCCGGACCCTCCAGCGGTCAATGGCGATGGCGACCAGGGGGCCCCACATCAACAAAGCGGCGAATGGGGCGAAGATCTGGTTGTCCTTGGCCTCAAGCACCTGGACAAGCTGGGCCAGCCTGGCGACTCGTTTCGAGGCCGGCTCTCCTTCGCTGGCGAGTGCGTGCTTCAAGCGGTCGAGATTGGCGGATTCGAACGGCTCCTTCTCCAATCTGGCCAGAAGTTCCGCGAGTAAGACGAGGTCATGAGTCCGCCGTTCCAGCACGCTGACGCCGCGGATGATCCGGGACTTGACGCGGAAGTAGAAGGCGGCATCGACGAAGATCACCAAAAACAACGGAATTGTGCCGAACTCCGTCAACGCCGCCGCCACCGCGGAAAGCATTCCCAAAACGGCAAGGATTGCCGCGATGATGCCGAGCGTCGGTGTCGGGAATTCAGCAGGTTCTTTCCCCCAGGCGATCAAGGTCTCCGAGGCGATCCCCTCCTGGACGTCGGTACCCAGCATGATGAGGTCTTCGCGAAGGTCGAGACGAGGCCGGAGCTCGCATACCGCCGCGTGCCGCTCGGCGATCGTCTTTGGCTGAGCGGGTCCTAACAGCCATCCTGCGAGAGTCTCCTCGCCGGAGCGTGTTCGCGCAGTGCAGAGCCGTTCGAATAGGGAACCGACTCCGAAGAGGTCGAGATCACCGGCATAGATGTGTTCGGGATCGAGAAAGCGCGACCCGGAAATTCCGCATCCCGGCCAGGTTCCGTCGATCCGTTTCAAGCCGAGCTCATAGAATTCGGCGGCACGAGAGGCCCGGCGGGTCGTCTTCTTGGTCCGTTCGTGGACGACGATGAGCGCCAGGAATCCGGCCATCGGCAAGAGGATCCACCACCAGGCGATCTTCTGGCTCACGAGGGAAAGGAACACGAGAACGAGCCCGACAACGAACACGCCCAGTCTCGCGTCGGCGATCCGTCGTCCGAGCCGAACCTTTGCATCACACGTGGCGCGCCGGCGGGAAAGGCGTTGCTGGTAGGCGTCAGCCGGGGAACCTTTTTTCGCGGTCACTTGCGGTATCGGCGAAGTCGAGGTCAAGCGCTGCCTCTCGTCTGGGCCGGGCTCTTTGAACCTCGGCTCGGACCGTTCACTCGGGACGAGCGGACTCATTCAGCCTCGACCGAGCGAGCGGCGGGTAAAGCGGATATCTTGCCCGCGACGATCTCGAAGGTCAAGTCTCTCAATCGGTTCGGTGCGTTTGACGGGTTCTCCAATGGCACCCGATCCCACGACCGTTCGGCGGCAATGCCCAGGCCGAATCACACGGCTGTTTCGTTTTCGAGGGACCGAAATGACCCATGCCCGATGATCAATGACCGGAGGAAGACGAAGGGATTCGGCGCAGATCGCGGTCTCATTTCTTAGAGTCTGTCCGGGAAGTTTCCCGGAGAAAAACGATGGCGGATGACAAATGGCCGATGACCGATGCGAGAAAACCTGCGGGAAAACTCCGCGTTCGCTCTTTCCGATCCGTCATCAGCCATCCGTCATCAGCCATTTCCTAGCCAATTCCTTTCCGGACAGACTCTTAGTCATCGACCATCGGACATCGGGCATCCTGAGAACTCCAAGTCGGAAATGAAACCGCCCTGGAGAATCAGAGAAGTCGAGTTGAAGAAGGGAACCCCGGGGGGCTAGAATCTGTGCTGTCGGAAATTGCCGGGAAACCGTCGACGTGCCGAGGTTTGCGTGATGCCCTCAGAGTCCGCACTGAAGACCCCGCTTTATTCGTGGCACCAGGCCCATGGCGGCAAGCTTGTCGAGTTCGGGGGCTGGCTGATGCCGGTCCAGTACTCGTCGATCGTCGAGGAGCACCAGGCCGTCAGGCAGCGGGTCGGCCTATTCGACATCAGCCACATGGGGCGAATCACGTTCGACGGCCCCGACGCCTTGCCTTGGCTCGAGCACGTGACGACGAACCACGCCGCCAAGCTCGGCGAAAACCAGATCCAGTATAGCCTTATGGCGAACGGCGGCGGCGGATTGATTGACGACGTACTCGTCTACCGAAGCCGCTACGGATTCATCCTGGTCTGCAACGCCTCGAACCGATCGCACGTCCTCGCCCAGCTCGAACGGCATCGCGGGGCGAGGGTCGCCCGCCTCGTCGACCGGACCGCCGACACGGCGATGATCGCCGTCCAGGGGCCGCGGGCCATGGCCACGGTTCAGCCCCTTTTCAGCGCCCCGCTCGGCTCACTGAAGTACTACCATTTAACGATGGGCCGGGTTCTGGGAGACGTCGATACGGTCGTAAGCCGCACGGGGTACACTGGGGAAGACGGCCTGGAATTGATCGTTTCCTCGGAAGCCGCTGAGCGCGTCTGGGACGCCCTTCTGGAATCCGGAAAGTCGCATGGTATTGCCCCTTGCGGACTTGGGGCACGCGATACGCTCCGGTTCGAGGCGGGAATGCCGCTCTACGGTCACGAGCTGAACGAGGTCGTGAACCCGTACGCCGCGGGACTCGGGTGGGCCGTCAAGCTTCAGAAGGGGGAGTTTGTCGGCCGCGACGCGCTCTCTCATTTCAAGGCCAAGCCCGGCCAGGTCCGGGTCGGTCTGAAGATCGAAGGCAAGCGGATCGCCAGGCAAGGGAGCGAAGTCTTTCACGACGGGCAGCTTGTGGGATTGGTGACGTCGGGAACGTTCGCCCCGACCTTACAGCAAACCCTTGCCATGGCGCTGATCGACCCTGGGTCAGCGATGCCCGACTCCCCGCTCACGGTCGACATCCGCGGTCGCAACGAATCGGCCACGGTCGTCAATCTGCCTTTCTATCGCCGCGCCCGCCAGTAGATTTCGCGCATTTTCCCTGCTCACCTCCGCGCCGCCTTAAAACCTTGAGGGCATCGCCTCCATGGACCCGAAATCGCTGAGATACGCTCCGACCCACGAGTGGGTTTCCCTCGACGGCAACGTCGCCACGGTCGGCATCTCGAAATTCGCGGTCGACCAATTGACGGACCTGATCACGATCGACCTCCCGGCAATTGGAGCTAAGGTGAATGCGGGCAAGAGCTTCGGTGAAGTCGAGAGCGTCAAGGCGGTCAGCGACCTCTATGCCCCGGTGACCGGCGAGGTGGTCGGCGTGAACAAAGACGTCGTGGCCAATATCCTCCTGCTGGCCGAAGCCCCTTTCGAACAAGGGTGGCTCATCAAGATCAAGACCGACCCTTCCGCGCTTCCGGTCGACCTTCTCGATTTTTCTTCCTACGAGAAGAAAATCGCCGAGGACGCGCACTAAGAGGTGCCGACTCATCGATGGGTTAAAGGACGCGCGACGTCCCCTTTCGCGGACCCCTCGGGTGATGCGCGAATACGCCAAAAGTGTAAAGCGCGAGCCGAAAATCACGCGTCACCGAGCGTTTGGGGTGGCGTGAACGGTAAATTTTGGATGCTCTTTGATTCCTTGTCTATAACGAGTCTATCCGACGTTCGGACTGGGTTCGCGGACCCGTGCGATTCGGACTTCGAACATCCTTCCAAAACTCCTGTCGAACGTCAGTGACAACCGAGACCACGATGGCCTATATCGCGAACACCGCCGCCGACGTCCAGGTCATGCTCAAGACGATCGGACTTGAAACTCTCGACGACCTCTTTGAAATGATCCCGCGCGAATACCGTCTCGACCGACCCCTGGCGGTTCCGGAAGCGCTCGGAGAGCTGGAACTGACCACGCATGTCAGCCGGATTCTCTCGCAAAACATTGGGGCGGACCTTCGCCCGTGCTTCCTCGGCGGCGGCTGCTACGACCACTTCATCCCTGCGGTCGTTGATCAACTCGCCTCCCGAGGCGAGTTTTACACGGCGTACACTCCGTATCAGCCTGAGGCCAGCCAGGGGACGCTCCAGGCGACCTTCGAGTACCAGACTTTGATCGCCCAGCTCACCGGTCTGGACGTCTCCAACGCCAGCCTCTACGACGGCGGATCGGCGGTGGCGGAAGCCGTTTTGATGGCGCTTACCGTCTCCGGAAAGAGCGGCGGCGTGGTGATCGCCGGATCGCTTCACCCGGAATATCAACAGATTCTCACGACTTACGTCGCGAATCTTGACTGCCCGATCGTCACGGTGGCCCCCGAAAACGGCCAGATTTCCGCGAAACGCCTTACCGACGCCCTGACGGCGGATACCGCGGCGGTGGTGATCCAGTACCCCAACTTCTTCGGACAGCTTGAAGACGTCGAAGCCCTGGTGACCGCGGCGCACGCGAAGGGCGCGCTCGCCATCGTCAGCGTCGACCCGATCAGTCTGGGACTGCTCCGGCGCCCCGGTGACTACGGGGCCGATCTCGTGGTGGCGGAAGGCCAAGGACTCGGCAACCCCCTGGTTTACGGCGGTCCGTACCTCGGGATCATGGCCTGCCGCGACGAATATGTTCGCAAGATGCCGGGTCGGATCGTGGGGGAGACCATCGACAAGAACGGCAAACGATGCTGGGTCTTGACGCTCCAGACCCGCGAGCAACACATCCGCCGTGAGAAGGCGACTTCAAATATCTGCACCAATCAAGGGTTGCTCGCGCTCCGTGCGAGCATCTACCTCGCGGCGGTCGGCCCGACGGGCCTGCGTCAAGCCGCCGAGTTGTCGACCCGCAAAGCCCACTATGCCGCCGAGAAGCTCACCAAGGTCCGCGGCGTCAAGCTCGCGTTCGACGGCCCATTCTTCAAGGAATTCGTCGTCCGCACCGCGAAGGAGCCGAAGGCGCTCCTCGCCGAGGTCGGCCGACTCGGCTACCACGGCGGGATCGCACTCGCCCCCTGGTTCCCCGAACTCCCGGACGGCATCCTGATCGCCGTGACCGAGAAGCGATCGCGCCAAGAGATCGACGGCCTCGCCGAGGCCTACGACCATGCCCTGAACGGCTGATTCAATACACATCTCATCAACCGCCCATTCTGAATACCGACCAGATCACTCGGTTTGAGCCCGACCCATCATGTATAAACTTGATCCGCCTCGCCTCCTCTTCGAGACCAGTCGACCGGGACGATTCACGGCCATTTTCCCGGCTTCCGACGTCCCCGACGCCTCGTTGACCTCCTTGATACCGAGCCGGCACCTCGCGCAGAACCCCCCGCTCTTGCCGGAACTCGGCGAACTCGACGTCGTTCGGCACTATACGAATCTGTCGTCGCTCAATATGTCGATCGATTCGAATTTCTACCCGCTCGGCTCCTGCACGATGAAGTACAACCCGAAGCGGAACGAGCGGCTCGCCGCTTTGCCCGGTCTCTCGGCGCAACATCCTTATCAAGACGAGTCGACCCTTCAAGGCTTGCTCGGCCTGCTCCACGAGCTTCAGAACGACCTCGCCGAGATCGCCGGACTGCAATCGGTCAGCCTACAGCCGGCGGCCGGAGCCCAGGGGGAACTGACGGCGCTATTGGTCGCGGCGGCGTATTTCCGCGACAAGGGCGAAGCGTCGCGTCGCAAGAAAGTGCTGATCCCCGACAGCGCCCACGGTACGAACCCGGCCTCCGCGCACCTCGCGGGGTTCGAGACCGTGACGATCAAGAGCGATTCGAGAGGGCTGGTCGACCTCAACGACTTCAAGGCCAAGCTCGCCGACGACGCGGCCGTGTTCATGATCACGAACCCGAATACCGTCGGACTGTTCGATCCGCAAATCGGAGAGATCGCCAAGCTCCTCCACGACCGGGGAGCATTGCTTTATCTCGACGGCGCAAACATGAATGCAATCCTCGGCGCCGTGCGGCCGGGCGACATGGGCGTAGACCTCATGCATTACAATCCCCACAAAACGTTTTCCGGACCCCACGGCGGCGGCGGTCCCGGCGCGGGGCCGATCGCCGTTCGCGAGCACCTCGCGCCTTATTTGCCTTCGCCGCTGATCGAGAAAAACGCCGACGGATCGTTCCGGCTCGATCATGACCGGCCCAAATCGATCGGTCGCGTCCGGGCGTACTTCGCCAATACAGGGGTCCTTTTCCGGGCCTACTGCTATATCCGCAGTCAGGGGCCGGACGGCCTGAAAGCCGTGTCTGAGCACGCGGTGCTGAACGCGAACTATCTGATGGCCCTGGTCCGCCATGTGTATCCGGTTCCCCACGGCGAACGCTGCATGCACGAGTTTGTCGCGTCCGCGAGGGGCTTGGCGCGCGACCGAGGCGTCCGGGCAATGGACATCGGCAAGCGTTTGATCGACTTCAATTTCCACGCACCGACCGTCTATTTCCCATTGATCGTGTCGGAAGCCTTGATGATCGAGCCGACCGAAACGGAAAGCCGGGAGACGCTCGACGCGTTCGCCAAGGTCTTGCTTGCCATCGCCGAAGAGGATCCTCAGATCCTCCACGACGCCCCCATTTCGACCCCGATCAATCGACCCGACGAGGTCAAGGCCGCGCGATCGCCGGTCCTTCGTTGGAAGCCCGAGCCGGCAGGCGTTTAGTCGGCGATCGTGATTGGCGGATGCCCCTTGGATTTCCAGGCCCGTTCGGTCACGTTATGCTAGATCCTCACGGAGCCTTTTGCGGGCGGCTCCCATTTGTCGATCCTGCGGGGGCCGCGACGTTGTCCATAGTCGTTGAGGATTATCACAAGACCTACGACCGCACGGTGGCCGTTCGAGGCATCTCATTCTCGGTCGCGCCGGGTGAGATTCTCGGACTCGTCGGTCCCAACGGCGCGGGAAAGACCTCGACGTTAAGGGCGATCGCCGGGATTCTCCGGCCGACCGGCGGACACATTTCGGTCGCGGGACACGACGTCGTCAGCGACCCCGTCGCCGCGAAGTCCGCTCTCGCTTACGTCCCTGACGACCCCAACCTGTTCGAGAGCCTCACCGTCTGGGAGCACCTTAGGTTTATCGCGAGCGCCTACCGCGTCTCCGACTGGGAGCCGAAGGCCGAACACCTTCTCGATAAGTTTGAACTCACTCCCAAACGCAAAGCGCTGGCTTCGGAACTCTCGCGGGGGATGCGGCAGAAAGTCGCCATCTGTTGCGGATATCTTCATGACCCCAAGGCGATCCTGCTCGACGAGCCACTCACCGGCCTCGACCCCCGCGGCATCCGCACGATGCAGGATTCCGTCACCGAACGCGCGGCTTCGGGTGCGGCCTTGATCGTGAGCTCACACTTGCTCTCGCTTGTCGAAGACGTTTGCACATCGGTTTTGATCCTCCACCACGGCAAGACCCTCGTCCACGGCACGCTCGCCGAACTCCGCCGACAGATCGACGAGAGCGGCCGGCACGAGACCCTCGAAGAGCTGTTCTTCCGGCTGACCGAGTCGTGCGAGACCTCTCCCGCGAATCCAGTCGTCGTCCCGGACGGAAGCGGAGCCTGACGTGGACCGATCGCTCTGGATCCTGCTTACTCTGAAGCTCAACGCATGGCTGCGGCGCTGGTCGCGGAGCGTGCGATCGCTCAAGGGGCTCCTGCTCGCGGTCGTCGGCTCGCTCGTTTTCGTTCCGTCGTTGATCGCGATCCTCTTCACTCCCAAGATTCAATCCGCCACGCAGCTCGCGGCGGCAAGGCAGTACGGAGCGCTGATCCTCTTCGCCTACTGCGTTCTCAACGTGTTGCTCTCCAGCGGCGATCGTGCGGTGTATTACTCCCCGGCTGAGGTGAATTTTCTCTTTTCGGGACCATACCGACCGCGACAACTCTTGATTTACAAGGTCGTCGGAGGACTGCTCGCGGCGCTCATCACGGCGCTCTTCATGGCCCTCGCCTTCCGGCAGCATGCGGCGATGTTTCCCGCGGCCTACCTCGGCCTCTTTCTCGGCCTGGTGCTGCTCTACCTGTTTTCGCTCAGCGTCGGCTTGATGATCGCCACCTCGGGAGCGATTACCTTCAACTGGACGCGCAAGCTCGTCTTCGCCGGACTCATCACGGTCGCCGGTCTGGCACTCTGGCCGCTCGGCGCGAGTGTCCTGAGTCTTCCCCCAGCCCAGATTCTTGAAAGGGCGGTGAATTCGCCGACCTTGAACCTGATACTGACCCCGTTTCGGCCCTTCGTGATGACCTTCACCGCGGAACGGATCTGGCCGGATTTGATCGGCTGGTCGGGCTTGAGCCTACTGGTCGATCTGGTGCTTCTGGGCTTCGTCCTGATGCTTAACGCCCAGTTCGTGGAGGCGTCGGCGGCGGCGAGTGAGAGGATTTACGAGAAAGCCAAAAAGGCCAAAGCGGGTTCGGCATGGGTTGATCCCGGTTCGACGCGTTACGCGCTCCCGATGTTCCCCTGGTGGGGAGGAATCGGGCCGAACTTCTGGCGGCAGATGACGACCGCCCTGAGATCGCCCTCGCGGCTCTTCGGGTTGCTGATCCTTTATTTGTTCCCCCTGGCCGTCAACGCATTCAACGAGCGCCCAAGCACGGATAACGCCGAGATTCTGGGGCTCTCCCTGTCGGTGTGGGGAGGGATTCTGATCTTCGCGCCGACAGTCGTCGGATACGATTTCCGACCCGACTTGAACCGCATGGAAGACCTGAAAACCCTGCCTATCCGCGCCGGTGGGATGGTCGTGGGGCAAATCCTGACGCCGGTCTTGATCCTCACGCTGGCGTCGTGGTTTGTGCTGGGATGTCTGGCCGCGGCGATCCGCTCGGAGTTCCAAACCATCGCCACTCTCGCCGTCCTGGTCGTCCCGTTGAACGCGATCCTGATGCTGGTCGAAAACCTCTATTTTCTCTGGTTCCCGTTCCGTTCGATCGGGGCGAATTCCTTCGATTTTCAGGCGATGGGCCGGCAAATGTTGCTGTTGGCGGCCAAGGGGACGAGCGTCGTGGTGGTGTCGGCACTCTCGGCCTGTCCCGCGGCGCTGGTTTATTATTTCATGGGAAAGAACTGGCCTGCCACCGTGGGAACGGCCTGGATCACCGCGTCCTTCTGTGCGATCGGCCTGGTGCCGCTCGTCGCCCGGGCGTTTGAGCATTTCGACGTGGCGGCGTTGCCGCCGGAGTAAAATGAGACGAAGCGAGGTCTCGTTGGAGCGCGTGCCGCTTGCCGCCGCTTTGGGAATCTTTAAGTAATAACATCATGATATGCCTTGGATTTAATTCCGGAGGCTGGGTCGTGACCCAGCGGACGTGATGACTTGATGGCGGAGACGGTTAGCGCCGGGTCACGACCCAGCCTGCATAGTTACACAATTTCGGGGAAAGCCCCGTCGTTATACTCTCCACGGCCTGCCTAAATTTATCTTGGGAGCGCGAAGCCCCTGCAAGGCATGAGCGTCGAACCGGCTCGCCGGGAGGCTCGCCCTCCCGTAACGCCGCGCCGAGTAGGTTTCCGTCCTGTTTGAGAGAGGACCACACGTTGAGCGAGACCGATCGATCCACATTGCCGGTCTTTCGCGTTTTGCCCTTCGAGATCGCCGAGGGCTCCGTGAACATGGCCCGGGACGAGACGATGCTTCAGATGGTCTGCGAAGACCCTTCGGCGGTGCTCTTTCGCTTCTACCGATGGTCGGAACCGACCCTGAGCCTTGGATATTTCCAGTCGTACGGGGAGGCCCTGGAGGATCCGCGCTGGCGGAACGTCCCGATCGTCCGAAGGCCTACCGGCGGCGGCGCGATCTGGCACCATCATGAGTTGACTTACGCCATCGTCGTCCCTCGTGACCACGCTCTGGCCAAGGACGCGGCAAGCCTCTACTTTCTGATTCATAGAATCGCCGCACATACCCTGGAAGGTTGGCACGTCAAAACAGATCAACGGTGGGTCGGAAAATCCGAACGAGACCGTTCCGCGCGCGTTCCCGCTTCGGAGCGTTCATTCCTCTGTTTTAACGACCACGCTCCGAATGATGTCTTGATCGGCCGGAACAAAGTCATCGGGAGCGCGCAGCGGAGGCGAAAAGGGGCCGTCCTGCAGCACGGATCCATCCTTTTTCGTCAATCGGACCGAACACCGGAATTCCCGGGGATTCTCGACGCGTTTAAAGGCTCAGCTCATCTGCTCGACGAAGTCGCATGGCCGAGCCATCTGGCCTCCACGCTTTCAAGCTCCCTGGCCAAGTCTCTCGAGCACACTCCCTGGCCCGAATCGATGCTCCGTCATTCCGAAACGATCGAACGAGACGTTTATCGAAATGACGCGTGGACCCGACGTCGCTGAGCAATCAGATTCCCGAGAATCATCGACTGGAGACCGACTTTCGCCCGTCCGATGAAACAGGAAGTCTCCGAAAAAAACCGAACGCTTGGCAGCGACGGGAGAGGAGGTATCATGGAGTTAAGACTTTGTGACAGCCGTCGTCCCCGATTCCGGTTGCCGACGGACGACATCCGCTTGCGGTTTCTTGAATTCTCTTCGACAATACGGTGATCCGGGAGTTAAAGCTCGCCCCAGGCTCGGTCAACAACGCCCCGGCGGCTGGTATCGACTGCGTCGCGCGTTTGCCCGAACTCCCTTCTCTTGATCCCGTGTGGTGGGCCCTTCTAGCTCGGGACGGTTTCCATGAAAGTGCAACTGACTGTTGTGCAAGGCAAACCGGAGGGGAAGGTCATTCCCCTGGCCGGCCCGAAATTCAAGATCGGGCGCGGCGAAACGTGTCACCTCAGGCCCAACAGCGAACTCGTAAGTCGTGAACACGCCGAGTTTAGCATCACGCCGGAGCAGGTGAGCGTCGCGGACCTCGGGAGCCGGAACGGAACCCTCGTCAACGGCAAGGCGATAAGCGGCTCGTGCGCCCTGCGTGACAACGACCTTGTCACCGTCGGTCACCTGACCTTCGCGGTGTCGATCCAGGGGGCGCCCGTCGCCGCCAAACCTGTTGCCGCCGCTGCGCCTTCGAAGAAGGGCGCGCCGGAAGACGTCAGCCACGACGACATCGAGTCCTGGCTGGTTTCCGACGGCAAGAGCCCCGCGCCTGAACGTCCGTCCGGCGTCTACGGCGGGGACACGATCACGATCTCGGCCTTCAAAGACGCCACGGCGGCCAAACCCGCCGCCGCAAAAACCGCCGAAGCCAAACCCGCTGAAGCCAAAACGGCGGCCGCGCCGAAAGCGGTCCCGGCGGCCAAAGCGGTCGAAACCAAGCCGGCCGCCGCGGCCGCGCCGACACCCGCGCCGCCGATCGATGACGTGACCGACTCGGAATACGAACGGCTCCCCGAGGGTGAAGGCGACGCGAGCGAGGGCGGTGGAAACGACGAGGACGAGGACGCCGATACCGATGACGAAGGGTCGGCGGAAGCCGCTCCCGAGGAGTTCATCGACGAATCCAACCCGTTTTACGTCAAGAAAAAGGCGCCGGAATCCGCTACGCCAACCAAGAAGGAATACAAGGATACGTCAGACGCCGCCAGCGACATCCTCAAAAAGATGATGGATCGTCGGCGGAGCGGTGGCTGATTCGGAGGTCCGCGTCCGTCCCCACCCGACGATATTCGGCACTTCAATTGAGACATTGAAAACGGGAGTCCGAGTCGAATGCCCGACGACGGCTCCCCTGCCCTCGGTCAAGACCTCCGCGACCTCATCGAACATCTGGGACGTCGCGTCATCGGTCAGAAAACGCTGATCGAGCGGCTCGTGGTCGCTCTCGTTGCGGGGGGCCACGTCCTCATTGAAGGGGTGCCCGGACTCGCGAAAACACGAGCCGTCCGGAGCCTTGCGGAGGCGCTCGACCTCCCGTTCCGTCGCATCCAATTCACGCCTGACCTCCTGCCCGCCGATCTGACCGGCACCCAGATCTACCGGCCCGCCACCGGAACATTCGACGTCCGACCCGGCCCGATCGTGACCAGCGTGCTCCTTGCCGACGAGATCAACCGCGCCCCGGCGAAGGTCCAGAGCGCACTGCTGGAAGCCATGCAGGAAGGACAGATCACCGTGGGCGACGAGACCCTCGTCTTGCCGTCCACCTTCTGGGTCCTGGCGACACAGAACCCCATTGAGCATGAGGGGACTTATCCGCTGCCCGA
>JAYUFP010000673.1:0-12822 GCA_043738665.1 Isosphaeraceae bacterium | reverse complement strand
TGGCGGTTTCCCGAAACGAACCCAATGTCAAACTTTGAGGGCAGGCGACACGTTCATCGTGGAGAGGACGGTTTCCCGAAACGAACCCAATGTCAAACTTTGAGGGCAGGCAACATTTTCATCATGGACGTGACGGCTTCCCGAAACGAACCCGATGTCAAACTTTGAGGGCATACTGGTCCTTTTTATGAACGACGTGCTCAGGGTTCGCGGCGGCGTTTCCTTTGGAGTGCGTGGAGCTTGCTCCCGCTTTCCGGAATGGCGTGTCCTTTGCGGACACTGGTTCCATAGCGCGAGCAAGCCGAAGCGTTCAAACACTGAGCAAGCGGAACGTAAACCGTTCTGGGGCTTCGCGCCAAACGAACCCATTTTTCGGTTTCGATCGATTCGCAGGGTCGCGGCCTCGGATGTGGCAACGGATTCTGCCGTCTGCTCGGTTGAGATTTTGAAAAGGGATGCGTTTCAACTCGGGGATCTTCTCCGAAGGACTGCCAGAATCCATTGGCGCACCCGCCGGATGTCACTTTATCTCCAAGACTCCTTTCGTTAGTTTATTGTCATGCGGCTCCTTATGCCGGGTGTCAGTCAATCCCGTCTCATTTGGGAGCTTCCGAATGCGTAATTGCTTGATCGGCCTCTTGTATCTGTTAGCGATTAACGGCCAAGCTGACGCACAGGCCCTTCAAACGGTCGATTGGCCCGGTGTCGGAAACAACCCCGGCTGCATGCGATATTCCCCATTGGATCAGATCAACCGGGAGAATGTCAGTCAGCTCAAACCGGTCTGGACGTACCATACTGGCGAGCTTGAGGGCCGCACCGGAAAGACGATCGAATGCACGCCGATCGTCGTCGATGGCGTGATGTACCTCACCACCGGATATCTCCGCGTGGTGGCGCTTGACGCCGCGACCGGCAAGGAACTCTGGCAATTCGATCCCTTGAAGGATTATCCGTTCGAGCACCAACCCACCTCAGGCGGCGTCAACCGTGGGTGTGCCTTCTGGTCGGATGGCAAGCCTGGAGGCGGGCAGCGCATCATTCATGGGACTTCGGACGGACGCTTGTTCTCTCTGGATGCCAGGAACGGCAAACTCGACCCGAAGTTCGGCGAAGCGGGAGTCCGCAATCTCCGCAAGGAACTTGATCCGAAGGTGGCTCGTCTCTCTTACGGCCCCACATCGGCACCGGTCGTGTGGAAGGATACGATCATCGTTGGAGTTTCGTGCGACGAAGGGCCAGGTATCGCCGCGCCTGGTGACATCCGGGCGTTCGACATCCGCACCGGCGCGCAAGTCTGGCGATTCCACACCGTTCCTCAACCGGGAGAGTTTGGAAACGAGACGTGGGTCGGCGATTCCTGGAAGGACCGTGGCGGCGCGAACGCCTGGGGCGGACTCAGCGTTGACGTGGATCGGGGCCTGGTCTTCGCTGGCCTCGGATCGGCCGCGTTCGACTTCTATGGTGGCGATCGACACGGCGATAATCTGTTCGCGAATTGCACGATCGCGCTCGACGCCAAGACGGGCAAGCGTGCCTGGCATTTTCAGACGTTGCGTCATGACCTCTGGGATCACGATTTACCGGTTTACCCGAACCTCGTCACCGTCACTCGCGACGGCGAAAAGCGCGACGCCGTGGCCCAGGTGACGAAGACGGGCTATGTGTTCCTGTTTGATCGCGTCACGGGCAAGCCTCTCTTTGAAGTCAAGGATCAACCGGTTCCGCGCTCCGAAATGACTGGAGAGCAGGCAGCGACGACTCAGCCCATTCCCGTTAAGCCGCCTCCGTTCGCAGCGCAGTTTCTCGATGAGACCAACGTGACCGATATCGGCGCAACCAACCGGGCGTCGGTCTTGGAACAATTACGAAAGATTCGGAGTGGTCCGGCCTTCAATCCACCGAGCACGCAAGGGACCGTCGTTATCCCCGGATATCACGGCGGGGCGAACTGGTCGGGGGCCTCGTTCGACCCGACGACCGGTCTGCTCTACATCAACTCAAACAACGTGCCGAACATCATTACGCTGACCGAATCGAAGGCGTCAGACAAAGCGCGTATCGGGCCGTATCGGCACACGGGCTACATCCAGTTTCTCGATAATGAGGGCTATCCGGCCATCAAGCCGCCTTGGGGAGTGTTGAGCGCGATCAATCTCAATACGGGCGAGTTTGCCTGGCAGGTGCCGCTGGGCGAATATGCCGAACTTACCGCCCGAGGCATCCCGCGAACCGGTACCGAAACCTTCGGCGGTTCGGTTGTGACCGCTGGGGGCCTGGTGTTTATCGCTGGCACCAAGGACGAGAAGTTCCACGCCTTCGACAAGCAGACCGGGCGATTGCTCTGGGAATATGCTCTCCCCGCAGGCGGCTACGCGACCCCTTCGACCTATCAGGTGAAGGGCCGACAATACGTGGTCATCGCGGCGGGAGGCGCGGGGAAACTTCGGACCAAAGCGGGCGATGCCTTCGTGGTGTTCAGCCTGCGAGAATGAGTCCGCGATCGTTCCGTCGGGCTTCAAACGAATCGAGAAGGTGCGGCTACGGTCGATCACGGCGATGAATCAGGGGTGGCCAGGACGATCTTCCGCCTGTCGCAAAAGCTCAGCGACAAGATCAAAGCCGGGACGTTGCCGACGCTCCCGAAGGACGTCATCACTACGCGGACTGGCCGGCCCACCTCTTCCTCGTGGATCGGACGCGATACATCCTCCTGAGCAACACGAAATCGCGCTACTTGACCTTGATATTCGGCAAGGGAGTCATTAACGACAGCCATTATATCGAGCGAGCCCTGAGAAACATTCGGGAATTCATGAAAGCCTATGAAAAATCCTTTAATGATCACTTATTGATCGATCTCGTCACTCATGCGACGATATGGCTGATCGAAGGGCGGTTGTCACCGTGCGACGTTGGCTTCAAGCTCAATGAAATTCCGTTTTCGTCTCTGAATCACCTCAGTCCACGGGTCATGTTCAAAAGCTTGGCGAGTGAGTAAGTGAGAGATCACGCTGATCCGATCGAGACGATCTGCGAGACGCCGCCATCAATGGGGAGGAGGAGGCCGGTGATCATGGCGGAAGCGTCCGAGACGAGGAAGATGACCGGGCCGACCACGTCCTCGGGCTCGCCCAGACGACCGAGGGGAACGCGGTCGAGGATGCGGCTGAGCAATGAGGGATTGTCCAGCAAAGGGGCATTCATCTCGGTGCGGAACCAGCCGGGGGCGATCGCGTTGACCCGCACGCCGGACGGAGCCCACTCGGCGGCCAGGTCGCGCGTCAACGCAGCGACGGCCCCCTTGGTCGCGCAATAAATCGCATTCCCGCGGCCCAGACCCACAACCCCTCCCCCCAACGCCGAGACGTTGACGATACTGCCGGCGCGTCGGGCGACCATGTGTCGGCCGACCTCGCGAGCCATCAAGAAAGGGCCGATCTGGTTAATCCGGATCACCTCTTCCCAGTCGCGCGATTTCCAGTCATCCAGGGGGATTCGCTTCGTGATGCCGGCGTTATTGACCAACGCGTCGATCTTGCCGAATGCGGCCAAGGCGGCCTCGACCGTGCGACGAACGGCGACTTCGTCGGCAACGTCGCATTCGAACGCGACGGCGCGCCGACCCAGGGCACAGACTTCGGCTGTGGCCGCTTCAGCGCCGGGAAGGTCGCGATCGACAAGGGCCACATCAGCACCTTGGCGTGCGAGTCCAAGGGCGATGGCGCGGCCGAGCCCACGCGCTGCGCCGGTGACGAGGGCCGTCCGGTCGGTCAGGTCGAAGGGGCTAGTGGTCACGTCGCGTTCCTCTCCGGGCCGGGTCGAAAATCAGTCGTCCTGCTCAGGTTGTTTCCTGCGGGATCGTCTCTGTCGCATCCACCCTGAGCCAGCAGAGGGCTCCGAGGAAGTAACTGGCGGCGAAGAAGACGAATGGCAGAAACATAAAGAGGCGGTGTTCGGTGAGGTTTCCTGCCTTCGCGGCGAGGGAGGCCGCATGGAAGAGTTGGCCGGCAACGACGGCCGCCAGCGCACCCATCAGGCTCCCCATCATGTTCATCGCCCCGGCGAGGGTCCCCGCGTGCCGCTCGCCGATGTCTCCGGCCGCCGCCCAGGCCGGGCCCATGGCGAGGTCGTTTCCGAAGAAGGTCAGGCCGTAGAGAAGTCCCAACAAGCGGACGTCTTCCACCTGGGGGGTCAGCAGAATCATCACCCCGGCCAGGGTCATTCCACACGTGCCGACGAGGGTCCGGCCCAGGCGGCGGTTGCCCGACCGCTTCATGATCACGTCGGACAGGACCCCGCCTGAGACACACGCCACCACCCCGCAGGCGAATGGGACGACGGTGAGCCACTTGGCCGTGTCTTTATCAAAATGGCGGTAGTCTTGCAGGTAGTTTGCGAACAGGAACAGGAAAAAGTTGCCGCTGAAACCGAGGAACCCGTACATCCACCAAAGGGCCCAGACGTTCGACGAGCGGACCATCGCGCCCCAAGGGGCGCGGTGGTCCGAGACCGGTGTCCTCACGGTCCGACCCATGGCAATCAAGGAACGCTCTGCCGCGTTGGCGCGAGGCATCTGCTCGGGCCTATTGCGGAGCCAGGGCCAGACGGCCAGGCACCATCCGACTCCCAAGCTCGCCCCGAGGACCAGCGGCGACCGCCAGTTTCCCAGGCGGTGGAACAGCCAGACCATAACCATCGGTGCCAGGACGCCACCGGCCCTGCTGCACATCCAGATCAACCCTTGTGCGGAACCGCGCTCGCTCGTAGGCATCCAGTCGGCGGTCATCCGCGAGAGGATCGGGAACGTCCCCGCCTGAAACATCCCGAAGAGAAACCGCAGGGACAGAAGATACCCGAGCCGCACCGAATACACTTGCGGGAGCATCACGACCGCAACCACCCCGGCCGTCATCAGCGACCCGCCGACTACGACCAGGACGAGAAGATCCCTCGCTCCGAACCGATCCCCAAGTCGGCCCCAGGGGACCTCGAACAGTCCGTAGGCGACCATGAACGCGACCGTCATCGCGCTCAACTCGCGAACGTCCATGCCGAGGTCGTGCAGCAATTCCGACGAGTTCGACTGAAAACCCGCCCGATGGATGTACGTAATCACGGCCAGGGCGCAGGCCGAGGCGAGTACCGCATAACGGACTCTGGTGGCGCGAGCCTGTTTGGGCGTGCCCCCCATGACAACGACATCCCCAGTCCCGGCCTCGTCCATGTCGTGCTGGGGCATGCTTGCCTCCGCGGGACTCAAAAGTTGCCGTAGTCAAGCCGGCGGAGGAATTCGGCTGACGACCGCGCGGCTTCCTCCCAGCCAAGCTTGCGATAGATCTTCAGTGAGACGAAACGATCGTAACCGACCTCTTCGAGCGCTGATAGGATACGCCGGAAGTCGAGTCCACCGCCGCCGAACCGCCCACCGTTTGTCTCGCAGAGGTGAACGTGCCGGGCACTTGCGGAGTGGATTCGGATCGCCCCGTCGATCGATGGTTCTTCGATGTTCATGTGAAAAGTATCGAGCATGTAGCCCATCGACGGGGAGCCGACGCGGTTCGCCATCGAGATTGCCTCAGCGACGGTGTGGTTGAAACCGACTTGAAGATGATTGACCGGCTCAAGTGCCAGCTCGACCTTGCTCTCAGCGGCGGCGGCGCATACCCGTCTTAAGGCTCCGGCGATCCGGTCGTTCGCCATTTCCCCGTCCGGCTCATCGGTTCGTAGCCCCTGCATCAGGCCGACAACCACCAAGGCCCCGAGCGCGGCGGCCTGGCCCACATAATCGACAAGCCGTCGGGCGGCTCGATCACGCACCGAAGCATCGGGGCTCGAAAGGCAGAGCCCCTCGTTAGAGTAGGACCATCCCGAGAGGAGCGAGACGACAGGGAGCCGATGTTTCTCGGCGAGCGCGGCAACCGCCGTGATGGGATAAGGAAGGGGATAGAACGCCGAAAGCTCAACCCCGCGATAGCCCAGGGCGGCCAGCACGCCCATGCGGCGGTCGAGTTCATCAAGGCCGTCAACCGGCTCATAAAAGAGAAAGCTGAATTTCATGAGATGATCCAGCGACCCGAGGTTCATGCGAGTTCGACAGCGACTCTATAGCAGCCGACACCTTGGGGCAAGTGTCGCGAGCCGCCAGAGAGCCCTTGACCCATTTCCTGAGGCGTTGGCATCGGTTCTAATCCTTGGAAAGAATCGATCACACTCCAGCTTCCTTCCGCCCGAGGGGGACGACAACGATGGCGAGCCGAGCCCGCGAGGAATACCGTTACGAGAAGCTGACCTGGCCCGAGATTAACGACGCCATCGAGTTGGGCAAGGTGTGCATCGTCCCTTGCGGAGCCGTCGAGCAGCACGGGCCGCACCTCCCGCTCGACGTGGACCTCGTCTGCCCGCTCGGCATCGCGCACGGGGCCGGGCGGGAGATCGCCGAGAAGCTCCTCGTGCTGCCCATCTTGGCCTACGGTTATACAGGTCACGTGATGGACTTCCCCGGAACGATCAACACCGACTGCGAACACTTCATGCATCAGGTGCTCGACGTCACTAAAAGCCTGGCCTACCACGGGTTCAAGAAGATCGTTTTGCTGAACGGCCACGGGTCGAACTGGCCAAACCTCGACCTGGCGGCCCGGCGCACCAACCTGGAGACCGACGCCGAGTGCGTGCCGGTCTCCTGGTGGAACCTCCTGACCGTGGACAAAGGATTCCTTCCCCGCTGGCGGCAGAGCAAGTTTCCGGGAGGCTGCTCGCACGCCTGCGAACTCGAGACGTCGCTGTACCTCTACCTCGACGGCGACAACGTGCGAAAGGACCGGATCAAGAGCGGAGTCGTCGAATTCAATGAGGAAAATAGTCCCTTTCAATGGGTTGACCTTTTCGCGGCAGGTTCCGCGACTGTCATCTCCTGGACGAGCAGTTACTCCGAGACCGGCGTCCTGGGGGATGCCGAGCTTGCGACCCCTGAAAAGGGGCGTGAGGCGTATGAGGAGTCGGTCCGACAACTCGTTCGTTTTGTCTCGTGGTTTCACGGCCGCGCGAAAGACGTGCGCCGGGATCTGCACCGACGGCCCCCGACCATGCCCATGCCCTGGGGGCGGCGTCCGTTCGGCGGGTAATCGCGAAGTTGGAGATTGTCGTTACATGCAATCCCGCCTCCTTGGTTTCCCTGCCTAGGGGATTGAGTACAATGTGGCTCGGGAGACCTCACGCTCGTCGTATCAGGTCCAGGCGAGCCGCGCCGGTCGTCGCGGACGAGTCTCTCCTCCCCGGGGATGAGCCGCGATGCCCCACACTCGGATTTCCGTCCTCAGTATCCTGGTTGTCCTGGCCGCGCAGGCTCGCGCAGACGATGTAGGGGCCGACCCTCATCGCGGGCCTACACAAGCACAGGCCGATTTCTTCGAACGCCGGATCCGCCCGTTGCTGGCGACGAACTGTCTGAGCTGCCACGGCCCGAACGGTACCAAGGCCGGTCTGAGGCTCGATTCTCGCGAGGCGATGCTCAAGGGCTCCGACTCCGGTTTGGTCGTCACACCCGGATCGCCCGACGAGAGCCCCCTGATCGAGGCGGTACGCCGATCGGGGACGGTGAAGATGCCCCCTAAAAAGGCCCTGGGTGCCGACGCCGTCGCCGACCTTGAGGCCTGGGTCCGCATGGACATGCCCTGGCCTGAGGGGCGATCCATCGTGAGCGAGATCTCCGTCGATGTGGTGTCCAAAAAACGGCACTGGGCCTTTCAACCCGTGCGCGACGTGGAACGCCCTCAGGTGAAGGACGCGCGCTGGCCGCGGACAACGATCGACCCGTATGTGCTCGCCGCGATCCAGGCCCGTGGTCTGGCCCCTTCGCCGGAGGCCGATCGTCGGTCCTTGATACGTCGCGCCACGTTCGATCTCCTGGGCATACCCCCCACCCCCGAGGAGGTCGAGGGGTTCGTCAGCGATTCCGCGCCGGACGCCTATGAGACTCTCGTCGACCAGCTTCTCGCCTCTCCGCACTACGGTGAGCGCTGGGGACGGTACTGGCTGGACATCGCCCGTTATGCCGACACGAAAGGGTATGTCTTCTTCGAGGACGCCAACTTCCCCTGGGCGTATACATATCGCGACTACGTGATCAAAAGTTTGAACGACGACGTGCCCTATGACCGGTTCCTGATCGAACAGATCGCGGCCGACCATTTACCCAAAGTCAAGGGAATATCACAAGGCCGGACGCTCGCCGCGCTGGGGTTCCTGTCGCTCGGCGGCCGGTTCATGAATAACCCACACGACGTCATTGACGACCGGATCGATGTCGTGACCCGTGGCTTGATGGGTTTGACCGTATCTTGCGCGCGTTGTCACGACCACAAATTCGACCCGGTCCCCACTGAGGATTACTATGCCCTCTACGGCGTATTCGCCTCGACGATCGAACCTGTCGACCCGCCATTGCTCGATCCGCCCCCCGACGCGCCGGAATACCTGGCCTTCGCCAAGGAACTGCGAGTGAGAGAGCACAAGCTCGTCGAATTCGTGGACGGGAAGCGTGCCGAACTGGTGGCGTCGGCCCGGTCGCGCGCGGATGAGTACCTCCTCGCGGCCCACGCGGCTCGCGACCTGCCTGTCACCGATGACTTCATGCTGATCGCCGACGGAGTCGATCTGAACCCGACGATGATTGTGCGATGGCGGAATGATCTCGAACGGACGCGAAAGGTCCATCACCCGGTTTTCGCCCCCTGGCATGCCCTGGCGAAACTTCCGGAAGGGGATTTCTCCCGCCAATCCGCCGACTATTTCAAGCGCGTCATCTCCGACCCGAATCCGGCATCGCCGGTAAACCCGCTTGTCGCCCGAGAACTGGCATCGTCACCACTCGCTTCTTTGGCAGAGGTTGCCCGCCGCTACGGATCACTCTTGAACTCAGCCGAGGCCCTCGGCCAGGAACACCATCGACGCGCCTTCCTGAACGGGTCGAAGCCCGAGCTGCTGCCGGTCAAGGCATACCAGGAATTGTGGGAGGTTTTTCATGGTCCTTACGCACCTCCCGATGTGGATCTGAATACGGTCAGCAACCTGGACCTTCTCCCCGACCGGGCATCCCAGGAGCGTCTGCAAGAGCTTCAAAAGGCGGTCGAGACCTGGCGGACGACCGGACCGAACGCGCCTCCTCGTGCAATGGCGCTTGTGGATACCGCGATGCCCGTTGAACCGAGGGTCTTTCTCCGAGGGAACTCCAATACGCCGGGCGCACTTGTCCCTCGCCGGTTTCTGTCCGTTCTTTCGGGACCGTCGCGGTCGCCGTTCAAGGAAGGAAGCGGCCGGCTCGAACTGGCCCGCGCGATCGCCTCGGCAGGGAACCCGCTGACGCCTCGAGTCCTGGTGAACCGGGTCTGGATGCACCACTTCGGGTTCCCGTTAGTGGCGACGCCCGGCGACTTCGGACTGCGAAGCGAACCTCCCACAAATCCTCAATTGCTCGACCACCTGGCGTACGTGTTCGTACATGACGACGCCTGGTCGCTGAAGGCGTTGCACCGGCGAATGATGCTCTCGGCTACCTACCGACAGGTTAGCGACGACTCTCCCTCGGCCCGCGCCGTCGATCCCGAGAACACGCTCTTGTGGAGGATGAATCGCCGCCGACTCGATTTCGAATCGATGCGCGACGCGACCCTCGCCGTCTCCGGGCGGCTCGACCGCGCCGTCGGAGGTCCGCCGTTCAACGACATCTCCGCCCCCCCGGCTTCGCTCGCCCGGCGCACACTCTACGGCAAGATCGACCGCCTGAACCTCGCCGGTCTTTACCGCACGTTCGACTTCCCCGACCCCAACACGACCAGCCCCAAACGTGACGAGACGACCGTACCCCCGCAGGCGCTTTTCCTGATGAACCATGCCTTCGCGCGCACCGCCGCCAAGGCCCTGATGGCGCGGCCCGACGTCGTCGCCCGCCCCGAATCGTCCTTCAGGATTCGACGGCTGTATAAGATCCTCTTCGGGAGAGTCCCGACCTCGACGGAGGAACAACTGGCAGTCGACTTCGTGGCCGCCGACGATGGCGGCTGGGACTTGTACGCTCAAGCGCTACTACTAAGCAATGAATTCGCCTTTATCGATTAACCACCGAACACCACGCCATGCCGAATCCCAACCCTACCGGTGCATCCCCCAGCCTTCCTTCCCGCCGCGACCTACTTCGGCGCGGGGGCATGGGTTTCGGCCTGCTCGGACTCGCGGGAGTGCTCTCCGACGATGGCAGGGTTCAAGCCCGAGCGTCCGGCGGCCCGGCATTGAACCCGCTCGCGCCCAGGACCCCGCAATTCCCCGCGCGTGCCAAACAGGTCGTTCACCTGTTCATGAACGGCGGGCCGTCTCATGTCGACACGTTCGACCCCAAGCCGCTGCTGAAGAAGTACCACGGCAAGCCGCTGCCGAACCCCAACCTTCGTACCGAGCGAAAGACCGGCGCGGCCATGGGATCGCCCTTCGGGTTCCGGAAATACGGCCAGAGCGGGCTCGAAATCAGCGACCTCTTTACGAACCTGGGAGACTGCGCCGATGACCTCTGCGTGATCCGTTCGATGCACGCCGACGTGCCCAATCATGAGCCTTCGCTGATGTTGATGAACTGCGGTGAAGGCCGCCAGACGCGCCCGAGCATGGGGGCCTGGGTCACTTACGGGCTCGGTTCGGAGAACCAGAATCTCCCCGGCTTCATCGCCATGTGCCCGGGAGGCTACCCGATCGTCGCCACTCAGAACTGGCGGTCCGGATTCTTGCCGGGAGCCTATCAAGGAACGTACGTCGATACCAAGCATGAGTCGGTTGACGCGCTTGTCGCGAACATCAAAAACCCCGAGTCCTCGGCTCCCCAGCAACGCCTGCAACTCGACCTCTTGCGCTCGATCAACGAACAACACCGCGAAGGGCCTCGGGCTGACGACGCGAGACTGGAGTCACGCATCCAGTCGTTCGAGCTGGCGTACCGGATGCAGTCCGAGGCGGCCGACGCCTTCGACGTGAGCCGCGAGCCGAAGCACATCCGCGAGCTGTACGGCCCCGGCGTCGCCGCTCGGCAGCTTATCATCACCCGGAGGCTGATCGAGCGCGGGGTGAGGTTCGTCCAGGTCTGGTCGGGGGCCGGACAGCCATGGGACAACCACAACGGTCTGGAGGCCGAACACCGCAAACTCGCCAACGAATGGGACCGGCCGACCGCCGCGTTTCTCCGCGACCTCAAGCAGCGTGGGTTGCTCGACACCACGCTCGTGATCTGGGGGGGTGAGTTCGGACGGACCCCGGTGGCCGAGCTTCCCCAACTCAACGGCCGCGACCACAACCATTACGGCTTCTCGATGTGGCTGGCCGGGGGGGGCGTCAAGCCGGGTCATGTCCACGGCGCGACCGACGAATTCGGCTTCGCCGCCATCGACGACAAGGTCCACGTCCACGACCTCCACGCCACTCTCCTCCATCTGCTCGGCTTCGACCACGAACGCCTGACCTATCGCTACGCCGGCCGCGACTTCCGGTTGACTGACGTCCACGGGGCCGTGATCAAAGATTTGCTTGCCTGAATCCCCTGTCGTTTGTTCAAGTAGAATCGACGCCATCATGAAAGGCTCGTTGTGAAGATCGTCGCGATTGACGTCTGCCCCTTGACTGGAGCCACTGTCGATGGTGGCTGGCCGCAGGGGCACGAACCGCGAGAGAACCTCCACACCCTGGTCATTGTCCGGACGGATTCCGAACTGGTGGGCTACGGAAGCTGTTTCACCTCGGGCAAGCTCGTCGCCGGGGCCGTCGAACTGCTCTGGACACTCCTGCGAGGCGAGTCGGCTGTCGAGCCCGAACGTGTCAGCGAAACGCTCCGCCAGGCGAGCTTCTGGCAAGGCCGCGGCGGTTCGGTCGAGCACGCGATCAGCGGGATCGATATCGCACTCTGGGACCTCATGGGCAAGGCCTGTTCCCAGCCGGTCTCGCGATTGCTCGGCGGAAATTATCGACAGGCGATCAAGCCCTACGGCTCCATCCTTTTCGACGAGCCAAGTGCCTTGCGCCAGAACCTTTTGAGCGTCATGAACCGAGGCTTCCGCGCGATCAAGATGGGCTGGAGGCCGTTCGGCCGTCGCGACCGGAAGTTCGACGAGTGTCTCGTGCGGACCGCGCGTCAGGCCGTGGGTGACGACGTCGAGCTGATGGTGGACGCGGGAGGAAGTGAGCAGTTCTGGCCGCACGGGTCCAACTGGGCCAGGAACACCGCGATGATGCTCGCGGACTACGGGGTCGTCTGGTTCGAAGAGCCGTTGCCCCCCGACGACATCGATGGCTATGTGGAGCTTACCCGAGTCTCTCCCGTCCCGATCGCGGGGGGTGAGGTTCTCACGAGGCGACAGGCGTTTCGGCCATGGATTGAACGGAAGGCTGTCGACATCCTTCAGCCCGACTGCACCAAGAACGGCGGTCTGAGCGAGTCTCGGCGGATCGCGGCACTGGCTTTCGACCATAACATCCAGGTCGTCCCGCACGGCTGGAACACCGCCGTGGGCCTGGCCGCCGATCTCCAGTTCTCGGCCTCGATCCCTGTCGCACGTTACGTCGAGTACCTGACGCCTTGCCCTTATATCGACGAGATCACGACCGAGCCTTTCGTCATTGATGGGCAGGGGTTGCTCGCGATTCCCACGGGTCCCGGGCTAGGCGTCGCGATCGATCCCGAAAAGCTCAAGCGTTTTTGCCCTACCGCCATCGTCTTTCGTTGAACCCCGGGGGCAATTCCATCCTGGTGCGCATGGTGTCGACCCCTGGCGGTCTCGGGATACC
>JAYUFP010000672.1:0-4347 GCA_043738665.1 Isosphaeraceae bacterium | reverse complement strand
TATAGAGGTAGCCGGCGGACTGGTCGAAGGCGATCCCTCCGAAGGCGGTTCCGGTGGCGGTCAAGATCGTTTGAGCGCCCGTTCCGTCCGTGTTCACTCTCACGATGTGGTTGACGGACCGATTGGCACTGAGCTGACCTGTGTCGCTGTAGTAGATCATGTCCGCCCGCGCGGCTGACGAGAGTAAGAGCGTGCCGAAAGTCATCCAGCCCACGAGTCCTCGTCTTGCCGGCCCCTTGAAAACTTGTCGCGCCTTCATTGAGGTCTCCTCTCTTGATGGAATGGTTCCGGGTCAATGCGCCGGCGCATCCGGCCTCGGGCAGGGCGATCTCGCGGCTATCGGAAGGACACCCGGCCGAACGCCTGCCCAAGGAGGAAGAACGTCAGACGCCCACACATTGACCGCGTCCGAGCGAGTTTTTCTGATGTCGCGGCTACCAATCCAGGCCGACACCGGCAAGACGGTGACGGTGCTGGGAGGAAAACAAGCAAACCTCATGGCTGGCCCGCTTTCCCGCGAGCAAGCATGAGGCAATCATAAGGGCCTGGGTTTACTGGTGTTTTCTGGCCGGACGGTCACCTACGACTCGACGGCATAAAAAACATCTAGAAATAAGATCACATTTTACCATAAATTGCTCTTACTAGTCCAACAAATATGCTGAAAATACCAAATCCAATTAAGCCAAACATGACTGTGTAATTTCCACCCGGTCGCGCGGAGTTGTACGAAAATAGTGTGATCAAACCACCTACTGCGACCATTCCCAAGCCAACCAAGAATTGGATTAACCCATAGGAACGAGCTGTATTCCTCTGGTTGGATGGTTCTGAGACGACAGTCTCTTGTTGCGTATCATCGTCCGCAAGTTGAGAGGCCTTTTCCCGTAGGACAACCGAACCTATAGGTCTTTCGAGAGCGGTCGCGACCTTTCGACCCCCCGCCACGAACGACTCCCCGCAAACTTTACACCTTATTTTCTTTCCGACCAGATTGCTCGCCGCCGGGCCAGTCTTTCCACACGACGGACAAGTTAAATCAATTCTCATGATAAAACTCCGATTGCTGCAAGGACGCCGACGCCTGCGAACAGCAACCCAACGGCGACACCAATTCCGCAAACAACCCGAGCGGTGCGGGGGTTTTCCGTGCCGATGACACCCGCAAGATTTCTAAGTTCCTCATCCGAAGCGAGAACCCCAAAGAGAGAAAAGATCCCAACGCCCCCAAAAAACAGAACGAAAAGGATCGATCTGAGACCGAAGGATCCCGAAGACTGAGCAATGACAACTGCAGTCTGAAAGAACTGGCTATTCATGGTTACGCTCCACGTTGAAGGATCGGCAACTCTAACCGCTGTACTCTCAGTAGCCAAAACCAGACGCGAATTCGGTATCGCCTCAGGTATCAAAGGTGGGCGACGTCACCGTTTTGATGTTGTCCGGTCATGGACCGCAATGATCGGTCGGAGAGGTTTATTGTTGTGTCCGCTCAAGACCAATCCATCACCTACTGAATTTCGAGCACATTACCCCAGTAACGTCTGGACAAAGAACTGTGTTGGTGTCCAAACCAGGCCGTACGAGGTTAAGAACGCTATCGGTCACAGTATTGACCGCAAAAAAAATCCCATTCACCGGCTACCAGTCCAGGCCGACCTCGCTCAGCCGGTGCCGCACCTCTTCGAGGTCGCAGACGGTGACGGTGCCGTCGTCGTGTCCGTAGGCCATGTGGCGGCCGTCGGGGCTGAATACCGTGCTGAGAGGCGTGACACCCTCGTCGCTGGGGAAGCGGGCCAAGATCTCGTTCCGACCGCGACGAAGGACCGGCGAGGCGAAAAGTCCATCGAGAGAAACAGGTTCGACGAGAGCCCAGAGGACGGCGCCGGGACCAAGAATAGCCCCATTTCCCGGCCAGGATCCGCGCGGGCGACCGTCGGCGAGATCGAAGGTCTCGGAGGAATAAGGGCCGATCTTCGTCATGATCGCGAGGATCTGACCGGCGGAGTCGATCGCCATCGCGCCGAACCCGCCGGGAACTTCATTCGCGCGGGACCAACGTTCCATGCCCGTGGTTCCGTCGAAGACCCGGAGCCGCCGTCGCGGCCCGGAAGGACCATCGTGAACCCCTTCGACCGCGAAGAATCGGCCGTCGGGAGAGGCGGCCGAGGAGAAGATTCGCGTCGGAAACAGCGGGGTTCTTCCCAAGGGAGTCCGAGGGTCCTTACCCAGCAGGTCACGGATCAGGCCGACTCGCGGCGCTTTTCCCGTCGGAGATTCGGCACGGAACGAGAGGAGTCGGTCGGGAGAAGGAAAGCCGAGTTGATCCGCCAAAGCCGGCTCGAAATCCCAGGTACGGAGGCGTCGGCCTTCTTTGATGTCCCAAAGCTGGACCTCGCGACCCGCCGAGAGAGCCAGCAGTCCGCCATCGGGACTGACGGCCAACGCGCAGTTATCTTCCGATGGACCGCGCGGGGCGTCCACGACCAGGCGCAACCGGCCAGTCGGCCGGTCCCAGACCGCCGCCTTCCAACTCCGGGCGATGGCGGCCACGACCGAGCCGTCGCGGGAGAAGGCGACCTTGGAGACCGGGGAGTCCAGCCCGCGGAGCGTGAGCACGCCCTGGCCAGGCTCGAAATCCACGAGGGTTGTCGTGCCCGGAGCAAAGCTCGTGCGGCGCGCCAAGGCCAACCGCCGCCCGTCGGGTGAGAAGGCCACGGCCTCGAGATGGTCGGCCTGGAGATTCAGGATCGGGCGACCCGAAGCGACGTCTCGAAGGGTCGCCCCCAAGCCGACCTCGGCGAGGATCGACCCGTCCGGCGAAAAGGCGAGGGCCGCGGGGACGCCGTCGTGCGCGGTGATGACCGACTTTTCGTTCTTGTTCGCGAGGTCGTAGACGACCAGTGGATTGCCCGAACCTCCGGCGGCCAGGAGCCAACCCTGCCGGCCGTCGGGGTCGCGCCGTGGGTCAAGGCCGAATGCGAGGCACTGGATCGGCATACGGCCTGCCGGGAATTCGGCGACCTGCGTCGCGTGGGGCAACGACACGACCCGGACAAGGCCGGATTCGCTCCCCAGGGCCAGAAGTCGGCCATCGGACGTTATGGCCAAAGCGCCGGCTCTCTCGGGCAATGAGACGAGAAGGCGACCTGAAAGGCCGTCCCAGACATGGACCGCCGTGTCCGTGGCCGCCGCCGCCCGCGAACCATCGGCTGCCAGCGCGCTGACGGAAACTTCGCCGCCGCCGGGGACGTCATACCGGGCTCGATCCTTTCGGCCCGCAATGTCTCTGAGAACCAACACCCCGTCGCCCCTTTGGGCGAGCTGGACTGGCTCGCCGGCGGCCGGAAAGGCGACCGGCCCCGGGCCGAGCTGTTCGGAGTCCTGGACCTCTCTGGTGGCGATATCGAGGAGTTTGGTCCTGGCGTCCTGCCGGTCTTCCGGACCGAGCCCGCCCAGGAGGAGCTTCCCGGACCCGTCAAAGGCGAGCGACGAGGCACCATATTCCCACTGTTTTATCAGGGTAAGGCCGTCGAGGCCGTCGAGCGTCGCCAGGGCCTGGTCGCGAACGGTCGGGTCGCCAGGGTGTAGGGCGACGGCTTGGTGGACTAAGTCCCATCCGCGCTTCCGCCATCCGCGCTGCCGGAGGCTGTACCGGTTCCGCTGGGACTTGATCCTCAGCGATTGAAACTGGGCTTCCCGCGCGACGGCGAGGGCCTTGTCGCGTTCGGCCTGCGCGACCGTGGTTCGGGCCGTCGCCGTCTCCGCGCGCATTCTCAGGTATTCCAAGGCCGCGACAAGGAACCCGATCGAGACGACCGTCGCGAAAACGACAGCGATTGACCGGACCCTATGTTTTCGCGCCCACGACCAGACCCGGCGCGCGGGGTTCAACCGCCTGGCCAGGATCGGTTGTCCGTCAAGGAAACGTTCGAGGTCGTCGGCGAGATCCTCGGAGGAAGGATAGCGATGGCCGGGCTCCTTCTCGATCAGCTTGAGGACGATCGTCTCCAGGTCGCGGGGAATCTCACGGGCGAGGGAGCGCGGGCGGGGCGGGGTGTCTTCGATCAGAGTCCGCAGGAGGAGTCCGCGGTCGACGGCGTCGAATGCGGGACGGAGCGTAAGGAGTTCGTAGAGGGTGAGGCCCAGGCTGTACAAGTCGCTTCGATTATCGCACCAACGGCGGAACCTCTCGGGAGCCGTGTAGCGGAGTGTGCCCGCGACGTCGCCCGTCTCGGTCAAGTCGGGGTGATCGTCGGAGCGAGCGAGGCCGAAGTCGGCGACGGAAATGACCCCGTCGGAACCAAGCAGGAGATTGGCGGGTTTGATATCGCGGTGGAGCACACC
>JAYUFP010000671.1:0-12840 GCA_043738665.1 Isosphaeraceae bacterium | reverse complement strand
TTCGGAGTACCGAACCTCGTGGCACCCGGGGCCACCTCCGCCGCTTCGGGTCGCCCTCCCGTTTTGAACCGCTCACTCAAGGCCGCGCCGAGTGTCGTCAGAGAAATTCGATGTTGCAAATGATGGGAGAGATCGCATGAGCGCGACGACGAAACTCAAGGCCGCCTGCGTCCAGTCGTATCGGCGACTGCCGGCCGGAGTCCGGGACTTCGTCCGGAACAATAAGGCTCTCAACGGCCTGCGGGAACGCTTCTTCCTCGGCGATTCGTCGCTCCACGATCAGTATTACTCCGAAGCCTATTACGCCTCCTGCGACGACGGAAAATGGGCCGTCGAGTCGGCGCCTTATTTTTCCGAAGACATCATCAAGGAATTGCAACCTCAAGACATCATCGACGTCGGCTGCGGACTCGGCGAGTACATCGAAGCCTTCCAGAAAGCCGGGGTAAAGGGTCACGGCGTCGAGCTCGCGACCGAGGCCTTCAAAAAGTGTGTCGCGAAGGGGCTTGACGTCGCGTCGGTCGACCTCACCAACGCCAAGGAACTCCCCTGGCAGGCCGACGTGGTCTACACGATCGAAGTCGCCGAACACCTGCCGGCCTCCGGCGCCAAGAACTTC
Organism: Isosphaeraceae bacterium; assembly: GCA_043738665.1. Classification (GTDB taxonomy): domain Bacteria; phylum Planctomycetota; class Planctomycetia; order Isosphaerales; family Isosphaeraceae; genus JAYUFP01. Next base: position 12,221 of record JAYUFP010000671.1, on the reverse strand, counting down.
GTCCGGCTTCTCACCAAGGCGGCCCGCAAGCACGTCGTGATGACCGCCGCGAGGCCCGGCCAGCCCGGCCTCAACCACATCAACTGCCAGCCCAAGAGCTACTGGATCGGGATGCTCGCCGAAGAAGGGTTTGACATCGACCAGTCCATGACCGATCGCTGGGAAGCCGCCAACCGCAACCGACCGGTCGCCCCCTGGTTCGCCGAGAATCTCATGGTCTTCCGTCGCCGCGTCACCGCCTGATCCGATCCGGTCAAGCCCGGCAAGAGTGAACCGACGCCTTTCGGCTTCCGTCTCTTTGGCGAGATCCCGCATGTCCAAATTCAAGCCGAAAGCTCTTGTTCTGGGAACCTTGTTCCGCAAGTGGCGGCCGCCTTGCGCGTTGGAGCAGGGCTACACGCTGTTGCTTCCCTCGCCGATGGACATGCCGTTCTTGCTCCGGTTCGCCCTTGAAAGCCTGCTGGGGATGGACACGACGAACTGCAAGCAGATCCTGGTCGTGCCCGACGGCTGGGGCAACGACCGCGGCAAGGCACTCCGCGACGTGGTCGATTCGTTCGACGACCTGCGGATCGAGATGGTTAACCTCACCGCATTCGACTACGCCATCATCCGGTCCATGAGGCCCCCCGGGTGCGCCTCGACGCACTGGATGATGGTCGTCAACGGCACGAGGTTCGCGCGCTGCGAGCACGCGTTCCTGCACGACGCCGACGCGTTCTTCCTCGAATCCGACGGCCTCGAACGGCAATATCGCGAGTGCCGCGACCGCGGGATGTACACGCTCGGCGTGACGGCGCGTTGGGATCCGTTCTTCACCAACCTCGGCTATTCGATCCCGGGAACCTGGGAGCTGATGTACTCGACCCGCTGGGCGCGGAGCTACAGCCCTTACGAACTGAAGGGCGTCCGCCGCGAGACGCCGCACGGCTCGCAAGAGTTCGACAGCATGCTCTACCCGCAATACCTCGACTTCCCGAAAGGGAAAGTCGGAGTGATGGAGCATCCCCCTCGGCTCGTCCACTTCAACGGCACCATCTTCACCTACCGGATGTTCCGCGACCGCAAGGGGAAGCCGGTGGTGGACGAACTCTTCCGGGTTCTTCTGCTGGCACTCCTGGAAGACCTTCTCCCCCCCAAGGACGGTCGCCGGATCGCGCCGACCGCCGCCGAACTGGCTGTCGGCTTGACCGACCCGGCCGCGCCGGTAACCTACAGCTCGGAAACGGCGGTCCGTACTTACCCCGTCTTCCGCGGTGAGATCGACGAACTCTGCCAGGCCCCGATCTTCGAAGGAGCGCGGGCCGACCGCATCCGGGAACTGATCAAGCCGTTCGACGACCACTTCCGAGCGATCGGCCCCGCCCGCGAAAGCGCCGGCGTCGTCCTTCGGACCCACGGGTTAGGCTGAGGCGTCGGAACGGCGGGGAGACCTTTGAATTGACGACGCCCGAAGTCAGACCCGATCGAACCGCCGTGTTGATCGTGATCGTCAACTACCGCTCGGCGCCGCTCACGGTCGATTGTTTGCGGTCACTCGCTCCGGAAATCGCCGCGAACCCCGGCGCGCGGGTGGTCGTGACCGACAACGCGTCGGGCGACGACTCGGTGCCGACCCTCCAAGCCGCCGTCGATGCGAACCGCTGGGGAAGCTGGGTCACCGTGATGCCGCTCGAACGCAACGGCGGCTTCGCCTACGGCAACAATGCGGCGATCCGGGAGGGGCTCGCGTCGGGCGACCCGCCGAAGTACGTCTGGCTGCTCAACCCCGATACGATCGTCTGCCCGGGGGCACTCACGGCCCTTGTCGACTTTCTCGATTCCAGGTCTGATGTCGGCCTCGCCGGCAGTCGTCTCGAAAACCTTGACGGCTCGGTGCAACGCTCATGGTTTCATTTCCCCTCGGTGGCCGGCGAAATCGAGAGCGCGGCACGTCTGCGGGTGGTTTCCCGGGCGTTTCGCAAGTGGGTCGGGACTAATCAACCCCCCGAAGAGCCCTGTCAGGTTGACTGGGCCTCCGGGGCGAGCCTGATGGTGCGTCGGGAGGTGTTCGATGCCGTCGGCCTGCTCGATGAAAACTATTTCATGTATTTCGAAGAGGTCGACTTCTGTCGGAAGGCCTTCCGGGCGGGCCGGCCCTGCTGGTACGTGCCGGAGTCGCGCGTGGTACACCTCGTCGGCCAGATTTCGGAATTCCTCAACATCGAGATGGTCTCCTCACGCCGACGCCCCCGCTACTGGTTCCAGGCGCGGCGGTATTACTTTCTCAAGAATTTGGGGGCGGTCAAGACGCTGATCGCCGACGTTGCCTACGTCCTCGCGTTCATCCAGTTCCGCATCCGCTATGCCCTGCTAGGACGGCCCGTCATCGAGTCCCGCATGTTCCTCTGGGATTTCCTCCGGTTCAACCTCCTGCCGCCGACGTTCAAACGCCCTCTGCCGTGACGGGTCCGTTCGGAGAAAACGTTTTGGGTCATTTCGGCGTGGTGGCGATCGCCCGCAACGAGGGGGAACGGTTCCGCCGTTGCCTCGACGCCCTCCGCGAACGCGCCGGGGGAGCGACCTTGGTTTACGTCGACTCGGGTTCGACCGACGGCAGCGTCGAGCTGGCGCGCGGGCGCGGGGTCGAAGTCGTCGCGCTCGACCTCTCGATCCCGTTCACAGCGGCGAGGGCGCGGAACGCGGGGTTCGAGCGTTTGATCGCGATCGACCCGGACGTCGAATTCGTCCAGTTCCTCGACGGCGATTGCGAGGTCGCCCAGGGTTGGCTCGAAGCCGCCGGGAAGACGCTGGAAGCGAAGCCCGCCGCGGCCGTCGCGTTCGGCCACACCCGGGAACGCTTCCCTGAGCATTCGGTGTACAACCGCCTGGCCGACATGGAATGGAAAACGATCGTCGACCAGGGCGGTCCCGGCGGTGAGGCCGAGTGGTGCGGCGGCAACGCGGCCTTCCGCGCCGTCGCCTTCCGCGAGGCCGGGGGGTTCAACCCGTCGGTCCCCGCCGGGGAAGAGCCCGAACTTTGCCAGCGGCTTCGTTCGGCGGGATGGAAGGTCATCGCGGTCAACGCCGACATGGCCTGGCACGACACGGCCATGTTCAAATTCAGCCAGTGGGCGAAGCGAGAGAGCCGCACCGGCTACGGCGGGCTCGACTTCTCGACCCGATTCGGAAAGCCCGGCGACGACCCGTTCAAACGCCAGATCGTCAGCGCCCGGTTCTGGGTAATCGTCTGGCCCCTGGCGGTCGTCGCGGCGGTCCTCCCGGGGGCATTCGCTTTCGGAACCCCGGGAGCCCTCGTATTCGGGGTGCCGGTCGCCCTCGCACCGATCGCCCAGACGTTGCGGATCGCCGCGAGGCACCGCCGCCCGCTCAAATCACCGCGGCTCGCACTGGCTTACGGGGCCTTGACCATACTGGCGAAATGGCCGCAAATGTACGGCCAATGGCTCTACCTTCGCGACCGGAAGTCGGGCCGTCACGCCCGGGTCATCGAATACAAGGCGATCGAAGTCAAAATCCCGGCGGGCGAGCCGTCCAAGGCGGGGTCGGGGTTCACCGCAAACCGATACGACCTATGAAAGACCCGGATTGGCAGGCCGACCTCGCGCGATACCCGAAGCGGCCCTGGCTGAAGGAACAATCGATCTGGGCGATCGCCGTCTATCGTTTCGGTCGGCGGAACGACCGCCGCAAACCGGGGATCGTGAAGAAGGTTCTGGACCGGGTTTACTGGCTGACGTACCGAGTGGCCGAAACCCTGACAGGGATCAGCATTCCGAAGTCGGTCCAGGTCGGGCCGGGGTTACGCATCTTTCACTTCGGGAACATCTTCGTGCATGCGGATTCGGTGATCGGGGCAAACTGCACGCTCAGGCAAGGCGTGACGATCGGCAACCGCCATGACGACGGGTCCGTCCCCGTGATCGAGGACGACGTTGACTTCGGGGCGTATGCCCAGGTGCTCGGCGGGGTCCGGATCGGGCGTGGGGCGAAGCTCGGGGCGCTCAGCGTGGTGCTCCGCGACGTCCCCGCAGGGGCGACCGCAGTGGGCATCCCGGCGCGGGTCGTCGAGCACGAGGGGGTGAACCGTTGAAGGCCGCGTTGATCGGGGCGGGACTCATCGCCAAGCAGCACCTGGCCTGCCTCCGCGAGCTGAAAGGCGTTGAGATCGTTGGAGTCTGCGACCTCTCGCCGGCCATGGCCGAATCCGCCGCCGAACGCTTCGGCGTCCCGAAGTGGTTCACCGACTCGGCGACGATGCTCGAAACCGTCAGGCCCGACGTGATCCACGTCACCACGCCCCCGGCCTCGCACTACCCGCTCGCCTCGCAGGCACTCGACTCGGGCGCGCACGTGATCGTCGAGAAGCCCGCGACCGTCACCCACGACCAGCTCGTGTCGCTCGTCGCCAAGGCCTCCGACCGGGGCAAAGTGCTCGTCGAAGATTATAACTACGTGTTCGACAAGTCGACGCAGGCGATCCTGGAGAAAGTCAAGTCGGGCGAATTCGGCGAGGTGACGCACGTCGATGTGTTCATCACGCTCGATATCCTCGGACCCGGGAGCGGCTTCGCCGACCCGAACGCACCGCACCCGCTCCTGAAGCTGCCCGGCGGGGCGATCGCCGATTTCCTGACGCATCTGGCGTCGCTGGCTCATGTGTTCGTGGGGGCGCACCGTTCGGCACAAACGGTCTGGTCGCGGCGGAGCGCGGTCCCCGGTCCGCTCCCTTACGACGAGTTCCGCGCCCTGATCGACGCCGAGCACGGCACGGCCTCGATCGCCTTCAGCGGCAGGATCCAGCCCGACGCCTTTTGGCTGCGGGTCTACGGCACGAAGATGCAGGCCGTGGCGAACCTGTTCGAGACCCGGCTCACCTTTGACCGGGTCCGCGGCGGGCCGAAACCGCTCCGGCCCGTTCTCAACAGCCGCGAGGAAGGGAACGCCGTCAAACGTGCCGCCTACAGCAGCCTCTTCCGCAAACTGAGCGGCGGACCGGGAACCTATGAAGGGCTCTGGGAATTGCTGGCGAGGACGTATAAGGCCCTCGAATCCGGGACGGAGCCCCCCGTGACGACCCGGCAGATCCTTGACGTCAATCGGCTCGTCGATGACCTGAAACCCGCCGCGAGCCCGGTCGAGAACGGAGCCCCGATTGCGGGGGCATTGACATGAAGGTATTAGTCACCGGGGCCAACGGATTCCTCGGCCGACAGGTGGTGGCCCAGCTCCTCGGCAAAGGGCATGCGGTCCGTGCCCTGGTCCGACCGGCGACGCGCCTGACCGGCCGCGAATGGCCCGGAGAGGTCGATGTCTTCCGGGGCGATCTGCGGGTCGCGCGCGACCTGCCCGCCGCGTTCGAGGGGGTCGACGTCCTGGTCCACCTGGCCGCCGCCGTGAGCGGTGGCGAGGAAGCCCAGTTCGCCGCGGGAGTGGTCGGTACCGAGAAGCTTCTCGCCGCGATGGCGGAATCCGAAACGAAGCGATTGGTCCTCGCCGGCAGCTTCTCGGTCTACGACTGGAAGGCCGCGAACGGCACGCTCGACGAATCATCGCCTCTCCTCGAAGCCCCGGGGCTCTACGAGCGCGACGGCTATGCCGTGGCGAAGGTCTGGCAGGAGCGGGTCGTCCGCAAAGCCGCCGAACAGCACGGCTGGATGCTCACGGTCCTCCGCCCCGGGTTCATCTGGGGGCGAGGGAATGAATACCTGGCGTGCCTCGGCCAGAAGTTCGGCAAGGCGCACGTCGTGTTCGGCCCGAATGGACGAATCCCGCTGACTCACGTCGAGAACTGCGCAAGTGCCTTCGCCCTGGCGGCCGAGAGCCCGAAGGCGGCCGGCGAGACCTTCAACGTGATCGACGGCGACGAGGTCCGCATCGGGCAATACCTCCGCGACCATTTGCGGCATTCGGGACAACGCGGCGTGCGAGTGCCGATCCCCTATTTCGTCGCGATCACCGGCGTCCGGCTCTCGGAGGCGACGAGTAAGTTCTTCTTCAAAGGCAAAGGGAAACTACCCGGCCTGCTCGTCCCTTGCCGGTTCGAGGCGCGGTTCAAGCCGCTCCGGTTCAGCAACCTGAAGCTCCGCGAAGTGCTCGGCTGGGAGCCCAAGCTCTCGTATGAGGAAGCCTTGACGAGGACCTACGGCCCGGAAGGAATTCCCGATCATGAGCGCGCGGCCTCGCCCGTCACGGCGCAATCCTCATGAATCACGCTCGGCCCGAAACGCTCCCGACGATCGCCTACCTGAGCAGCTTCTACGCCAGGGCGAGTGATTCGTTCATCCGCGGCGAAATCGCACAGATGCGGATCTTGGGGCACACCGTCCACACTTTCTCGATCCGCCGTAGCGCCGCGAGCGAGATGGTCGACGACGACGTCCGTCGTGAAGCCGACGCGACCGAGTATCTCCTCGAAGCCGGGTTCGCCCGGATGAGCCTTTCCCTCGCCCGCGCCGCCGTTCGCGCGCCCGGTCGCGTGCTCAAGGCAACCAAGCGCGCGCTCAAGACCGGAACGCCCGGCCTGCGAGGCAGACTGTATCCGATCGCCTACCTGCTGGAAGCGGCCTACCTCGTCGAGCGGCTCAAGGCCAAAGGGGTTCGCTTCCTGCATAATCATATCGGCGAGAGTTCGGCGAGCGTCGCCATGCTCGTGAAGGTGCTCTCGGACATCCCTTACGGCCTGACGATCCACGGCCCCGGCGAGTTCGACCGGCCGACCTTGTTCGCGCTGGGCGAGAAGATCCATCACGCGGCGTTCACCGCGGGGATCAGCCAGTACGGCCGGAGCCAGCTCTACCGCTGGTCGGACCACGCCGACTGGTCGAAGATCCACGTCGTCCATTGCGGGCTCGACGGCACCTTTCTCGGCCGGCCGCGCACCCCGGTGCCCGACGTGAAACGGCTCGTCTGCGTCGGCAGGCTCGCCGAGCAGAAGGGGCAGCTTCTCTTGATCGAGGCGCTCGGGAAGCTCGCCGCGGAAGGGGTCGAGGGCGACGTGGTGCTGGTGGGCGACGGCCCGCTCCGGCACCCGCTGGAAGACCTCGCGCGTTCGCTCGGGGTTCTGGACCGCGTCACCTTTGCAGGCTGGAAAGGGGCGGCTGGGGTCCGTGAGGAGATCCTCAATGCCCGCGCGATGGTCTTGCCGAGCTTCGCCGAGGGGCTCCCAGTCGTCCTGATGGAAGCCCTCGCGCTGGGACGCCCGGTGATCAGCACCTATGTCGCGGGAATTCCTGAGCTGGTCAAGGACGGAGAATGTGGCTGGCTCGTCCCCGCCGGAGCGGTCGACGCTTTGGCTGAAGCGATGCGGGAAGCCCTCGACGCCCCCCCGGAACAACTCGAACGCATGGGCCGGGCAGGGGCCGAGCGCGCCGCGCTGCGGCACAACGGCGCGACCGAGGCGGCGAAGCTCTCCGCGTTGATCTGCGGAACCCTCGGGGTCCATCAAGGTCCGACCCCGGCGGTGAACGGCCGGATCGAGGAATCGGTCGGGCTGACGAACATCTGACGGTCCCAGGTGGGATGACCGATGTTCGATGGCCCATGACGAATATTCAATGAACAATGACCGATTCGTTAATTCAACCATTGATCATCGGTCATTAGCCATTGGTCATGGGCCATCGCTCCGGAGGCATACGATGAACCAACCTGAGATCGCCCCCGTGGCGATGGATCAGACGTTCCCGGGTAACGCGCAGGACGACCGGGCCGACAAGATGCTCGAGGAACCGTTCATCTCCCCGACCATTCCCGACTGGAGCCGTGAAATTCCGCCGCGCTTCTGGCACCCGCCGTTCCGGCTGCTGCGTGCGTTCCGTCGCTGGGAATCCTGGCGCGACCGCGGCGGGGTCCGGAACCGGATGAAGTGGATCTGGACGCTCGAATACCGGCTCTGGAGCGTCGTGACCGGGGCCGATATTCCGCTGGGGACCAAGATCGCCGGCGGCCTGATGATGCAACACGCCAACGGGATCGTGATCCACGGCCACTCCACCATCGGCCCGAACTGCCTGATCTTCCACCAGGTCACCGTGGGAGCGGGGGGAAAGAAAGCGGGCGTCCCGACGCTGGGAGGGCACGTCGACGTGGGGGCCGGCGCGAAGATCCTGGGCGGAATCACGATCGGCGACCATGTGAAGATCGGCGCGAACGCCGTCGTCCTGGACGACGTCCCCGCCGGCGCCACGGCGGTGGGCGTCCCCGCGCGGGTCATCCTCAAGAACCGGTTCCATTCGCACCCCGAGCAGACATGAGCTTTGGTGAATCTCCGTCGCGGAATCGGCCTTCGAACCCCAACGGGAGGCCGGCGGTCTTTCTCGACCGCGACGGCACGATCATCGAGTCGGTCCATTACCTCTCCGACCCCAACCACGTCCGCTTGATCCCGGGCGCGGCCGAGGCGATCCGCAGGCTCCGCGAGGCCGGGTTCGCCTGTATCGTGGTCACGAATCAGTCGGCCATCGGCCGAGGAATGATCACCGAGGCCCAGCTTGGAATCATCCACGACGAGATGAACCGCCAGCTCGCCGCCGAAGGCGCCGAGGTCGACGCGATCTATTATTGCCCCGAGGCCCCGTCGGTCGATGATCGCACCACCATCGAGCACACCGACCGCAAGCCAGGCCCCGGAATGCTGTATCGAGGGGCAACCGACCTGGGGCTCGACCTCGACGAATCGTGGATGGTCGGCGACATGCTCAGCGACGCCCTCGCCGGGATCAACGCCCGGTGCAAGGGGAGCATCCTGGTCCGCACCGGCAAAGGGCTGAGCGATGATGAGGCCGGGGTCGCGGTTGATTATCACGTCGTTGACGACATTGGCGCGGTCGCGGATTATATTTTGAACAATAATGATCGATGGCCAATGATCAATGATCAATGATCAATGAAGACGCCGATCGGTCATCGGTCATCGGCCATTCGTCATCCGTCCTTCGTCGTCGTCGTCGTCGTTGTCCGCCGGGTCGAGGATGAGCTTGGGACGTTTCGCGGTGAACTCCTTGAGGGCGGATCGGATCGCCTTGGAGTCGGGTTCATCCTTGGTCGTGTCGAGCTTCATCGCTTCATAGATGAGGTCGAGCATTTCGGGGTCGACGCGGAGCTTACCCGCCGCGTCGTCGAACGCCGCGCGGTGGGTTCCTTCGCGGATCGTGCCGTAGATCCCTTCGAGCTCGGTCTGGAGCGATTCGAGCGTCGGCGCGTCGGCCTCGTATCGCTCGATGGTGCCGATCGCGTCACCGAGCGCGGTCTGGAGTTCGTCGCGTCGCGCGATCAGCTTACGCACCGCGTTTTGCAGCTTCACAACGTCGTCGGTCAAGCGTCGTCTCCGGTGTCGGGTTCAGAATCTTCGCGGCCTTCGTCGGGCCTGGCATTGGGTTTGGACGCGGGCCTGAGATGCCCGTCTTTGATGAATTGCGCGACTTGTTTGTCTTGATGCAGACGATCGGCCGCTCTATGGCTTTCCGTGTCGTGCAAGTAAGTCAGGGCTCGATCGTGGCTCATGTGTTTCTGGAGTGCGACGAGCCGTTCCTCGTCGGTGGTGGCGGCTTCGTATTCTTCGTTCATCTGATCCGACCAGTGTTTTTTGCTCATCGGTTTCTTGACGCGAATAAGGCGTCAAACTCCTTGGAAACAGGGGCGAAACTCTCATCCGACCAGTGATTCATTGTACTAAAATTGCCGCGCCGTTCCAACTCCAATCCACTCATTAAATCAGGATGTTTTGACATTGAAGCGACGTGCTGGGCATAGGCCCTGGCGAATTAACTTCTCGCGAGACCCCTTCCGATGAAAATCCTCCTGACGGGCGGTGCCGGGTACATCGGTAGCGCCTGCCTTCGCTGGCTGCTCAAGAACGGCCACGACCCGATCGTTTATGATAATATGTCCGAAGGCAACCGCGCGGCGGTCCCCGAGGCGGACAGCAGGCTGTTCGTCGGCGACCTTGCCGACATCGACACGCTCACGGCCATCATGGGTGACCACAAAGTCGAGGCCGTGATCCATCTCGCCGCGCTGGCATCGGTCCCCGACTCGATCAAGGATCCGGACGGGTATTATTCGGTCAACGTCGTCGGCACCAAGAACGTGCTCGACGCGATGCGACGGACGGGGGTCAAGCGGATCGTCTTCAGCAGCACGGCCGCGACGTATGCCTTCAACACTCCGATGCCGTTGCGGGAAGACTCGCCGCAGATCCCCGAGACGCCTTACGGTTCGACGAAGCTCGCGGGCGAGTGGATGATCCGCGAGTATGCCCGCGCCTACAACTTTGGATACGCCGCGCTCCGCTACTTCAACGCCTCGGGAGCCGACCCCGACGGGAGCTACGGCGAATCCCGACGCCACGAAGGCCACCTGATCCCGCTCACGCTCGGGGTCGCCACGGGCAAGCGTGAGAAGCTGTTGATTTGCGGGGGGGACTGGGACACCCGCGACGGAACGTGTGTCCGCGATTACGTCCACACCGACGACCTCGCCCAGGCGCATCAGCTTGCCGTCGAGAACATCGGGCCGGGGGTCGGCCGGGCGTATAACCTCGGGTCAGGGACCGGGACGAGCGTTCTGGAAGTGCTCCGCGCCTGCGAGGAGGCCGTCGGCAAGCCGATCGCGCACGAGATCGTCGGCAGGCGTCTCGGCGACCCCGCGACCCTGATCGCCGGGCCGGATAAGATCGTCAAGGAACTCGGCTGGTCGCCCCGCTACCCCGACATCCGCGACATCGCCGGGACCGCCTGGCGCTGGCACCATAGCCACCCCGACGGCTACGGCAAGGCCCCTGGCCACTGACCGCAAGGCATTCATGACCGAGTCGTCCGACGGGCTCCTGATCCTGATCCCGGTCTACAACGACTGGCCCGCGTTCGGCAAGCTCCTGGCGTTGCTCGACGAAACGCTCGGCCAGGCCGGGTTGAAGGCCGATGTCCTGGCGGTCGACGACGGCTCGACGCTCGCGATCGACGCGGAGTGGGGGCTGTTTTCGGCGGTCGGCAAGGTCAGCGTGCTCAGGCTTAGGCGGAACCTCGGGCACCAGCGGGCGATCGCGATCGGCCTGGCGTACGTCGAGGCCCGGGTTCCCTGTCGCGCGGTCGTTCTCATGGACGCGGACGGCGAGGACAGCCCGGCCGACGTCCCGCGACTGGTCGCGCGACTCGATGCCGAGGTCGGGCACCCGATCGTCTTCGCCGAACGCGCCAAGCGATCGGAATCGTGGTGGTTCCGGCTCTGTTATCAGGCTTACAAAGTCGTTCACCTCGCGCTGACGGGCGTCGCGGTCCGGGTCGGGAACTTCAGCGTGATCCCTCGCGAGCGACTGACGAGCCTGGTCGCCGTTTCGGAGCTATGGAACCACTACGCGGCCGCCGTGTTCGCGTCGCGACAGCCGTTCACGATGGTGCCGACGCACCGGGCGCATCGGCTCGACGGGCGTTCCCGGATGAACTTCGTCCGGCTGGTGATCCACGGGCTCAGCGCGCTCTCGGTCTTCAGCGACGTGATCGGGGTCAGACTCGTCATCGCGGCGTTGCTGATGGTCGCGGTCGGCCTGGGCGGGATGGTCGTCACCGTGGGCGTCCGGGTCTTCACGCGGATGGCGATCCCCGGCTGGGCCACCAACGCGTTCGGCCTGCTTTTCGTGTCGCTGCTTCAGGCGTTGACGTTCCTGGTCATCTTTTGCTTCATGATCCTCGCCGGTCGCAACGGGGCGAGCTTCCTCCCGGTCCGCGATTACGTGTACTTTATCAGTCGCGAGGACGTCATTCTCCCCGGACCCCTGGATCATCACGTTTGAAACGGACGTCGGCTCATGGACCTCGTTGAAACCCAGAGCCCGGTCAGCAACCGGCACCCGTGGGAGCTGGCGCGTGCCGCGTTTTTCGATCGATTGATCCTGAAGGACGTCTCCCGAGGGGCACCGATCCGGATCCTCGACGTCGGCTGCGGAGACGCCTGGTTCGGGAAGCAACTCCTGGCCGGGCTTCCCGCCGGCAGCGAGCTCGTCGGCTGGGACATCGCGCTGGACGACGGATTGATCGAGGTCTTCTCGCAAGGGCTGCCCGCGGGTATGTCGTTGACGAACCGCGAGCCCGAGGGGACGTTCGACCTGCTCCTTCTCATGGACGTCCTCGAACACGTACCCGACGACCGGGCGCTTCTGGACGACGTGAAATCACGCTTCCTTTCGCCCGGAGGTCATGTCTTGATCACCGTTCCGGCGTGGA
>JAYUFP010000670.1:0-12847 GCA_043738665.1 Isosphaeraceae bacterium | reverse complement strand
CTCAATTTCCCTTCGCCGTTCTTGTGGCGGCAGTCGCGTTCACGTTTCCTGCTCAGGCTCAAGTCGGTAAACACGACCCGAACGCCTCGTCGGGCACGGGGAGGCACCCCGTCGTCACGACGGACACGGGAAGGCCGGTCAGTGACGATCGAAACTCGACGACTGCAGGGCCTTACGGTCCAACGCTGCTTCAGGATTCCTATCTCCTGGAAAAGCTCGCCCGCTTCGACCGGGAGCGGATTCCGGAACGGGTCGTGCATGCACGGGGTGTCGGCGTGCATGGCGAATTCGTGGTGACCTCGGACGTGACACCCTGGACCAAGGCCTCTTTCCTTTCCGCAGCGGGAAAGAAGACATCGGTTTTCACCCGATTCTCGACGGTCGTCCTTCCCAAGGGCTCTGCCGACACGGCGAGAGACGTCCGGGGCTTTGCCACGAAGTTTTACACCGAGCAAGGCAACTACGACCTCGTCGGCAACGATATTCCGGTCTTCTTCATCAGGGATGCGATCCGTTTCCCGGACCTGGTTCATTCACTGAAGCCGTCTCCCGTGACGAATGTGCAGGAGTCGAATCGGTTCTTCGACTTCTTCGCCGCGGCGCCCGAGACGACTCACATGATGACCTTCCTTTTCTCAGACCAGGGAACGCCGGCGAGCTTCCGTGAGATGGACGGCTTCGGCGTCAACACATTCAAATGGATCAATGCAAAGGCCGAAGTTTTCTACATCAAATATCGGTGGAAATCGGCCCAAGGCGTGAGAAACCTGACCGGCGACCAGGCAAAAATGATCGGCGGCAAGGAGCCCGCCTACTGCACGAAGGACATGTACGACGCCATCAGTTCCGGAAAGTTCCCGTCGTGGGAGTTGCAAGTCCAGATCGTGCCCGCGGCGAAATTGCGTCAGACGTTCGAGTTTGATCCGCTCGACGCGACGAAATCCTGGCCGGAGTCGACCGTGGCGTTCCAGCCCGTCGGCAAGATGACCCTGAATCGAATGCCCGACAATTTCTTCCAGGAGACGGAGCAAATCGCCTTCAACACCGGTGCTTACGTCCCCGGAATCGAAGCCTCCGAAGACAAGCTTCTCCAGGGACGCAATTTCTCTTACGCCGACACCCAGCGCCACCGACTCGGTCCGAATTATCAACAATTGCCGATTAATCGAGCAAAAGTCGAGGTCACGAACGTCAACCAAGAGGGTCTCGACGACCATGGCCACACCAAGGGAGACATTAACTACGAGCCCAGTGTCCGAGAGCCGCGAGGCCCCGAAACCAACCCCAGCCTAAACATCGCCCACACCACGGCGACCGGCCCGGCGACTCAGGAGGCGATCAAAGACCCCCAGGATTTCCGACAGGCCGGGGACCGGATCCGCGCGATGTCGCAGGAACAGCGGGACCACATGGTGAACAACCTCATGGGGGAATTCGCCAAAGTGAAAGATAAGCTCATCCTCGAAAAATTCATTGGAAACCTCTACCGTGCCGACCCGGATTTCGGCAAAGCCCTCGCCGGAGCGGCCGGCGTGGAACCCTCGGCCGTGATGAAGACGGCCCACAAAGAGTGAACCAAGCGACCGTCAAGTGCGACTCGTCCACGTCCCGGGGGCGAGTCGCCCGGATCATTCAATGAAGATTAAGATTGACTATCTGTTGACTCAATGAATATGATCAGTCTCGAGCAATTCATCGTAAATTTCTAAATGTTTCTCCGCCAATCGCTGCCAGGAAAACTGTTTCGCCGATTCCAGCCCCCCACGCCGCAGCCTCTCGGCAAGGTTCTGCTCGCCTAGCAGACTTAACACCCCGTGCCGCCAGTCTTCGGGCTCGATGGCGATTAAAACATTCTCGCCCGCGCGGACGGCTTCGATCGGCTCATTCGGTGGAGTGGTCACGACCGGCAGGCCGAACGCCCAGGCAATCTGGAGAGTCCCCCGGCGCGTGGACGCTCCATCGGCGAACGGCAGCAGCATCGCCTGAGCCTCCGCAATCAGCCGACGCAACTTCGCGTGATCATTCACGGCACCCACAAGTTCGATCCACGCGGAATCGGCCGCGAAACGGTCTCGGAGCGCGGCGTGCCGCGGATTCGTTTCGGGCTCGAACGGGCCGATGATCCGCCACCGGATGTCAGAACGCGATATCCTGGCGGTCTTCAACGCGTCGTGGACGACTTCCAGCGATTTGAGCGTCGAGAGGAACCCGAAAGTCACCACCAGCCCGGGAATCGTCGCGGGCCGATCGGCGGGGCAGGGGGGTAACACGGTCGCGCCGCTCCAGAGTGTTCGATCCACGCCTCGGCCCGTCGCCTTAAGACAACGTGTGGCGGTTCGAGGATCGTTCGCGATCACGCAATCGGATATGTCGACAAGTTCGCTCGTCTGATCGACTTTCGGGTGGTCAGAGTGAAACTCGTGAAGCGTCGTCACGAGGAATGCGTTCGCGGATCTCGCGATTCGGAGGGCCGCGTCGGTCTCGTGGAACGAGTAAAGCTCTTCCTGGACGTGGAGAACTTGGGGATTCAGGGCGCGAATCGCGCCAAGAGCGAGCCCGCAAGCGTTCCACATTCGTATGGGTCGGAAGAGTGGAACCCCCTGGCGTTTCGTGAAAGGTGACGAGAACCAACGGGGGAGTCGCGAGAGCCAGCACCACTGCCACTCCGGGCGCTGTCGTTTCAGTTCTTCAAGCAGGCGGTCGGTGTAGTCGCCCACCCCGTCGATGGCCGGGGGGGCGTTGCCGGAGAGGAAGAGGATTCGCGGAGGGTGGGACATGGGGAGATGACAGAGGAAGGATGAAGGATGACGGATGGCCAATGACCAATGGCGGTCGTGACCTACGCAAACTTGAAACGCTTGTTTTTGGCTTGTTTGCCCGAACTGACGAAATCTCCCGACTCAAGGCCGCAAGTCCATTAATCCGAGCGGTTTACGGGTAGCGAAAAGTCCCTAATTGCCAGACCTTCAAGTTTGCGTAGGTCACGACCCCAATGGCCAATGGCCAATGACCAATGGCCAATGGTGGATGGATCGTCATTTACGATCCGTCATCCGCCATCCGGCCTCCGTCGTTGATGATTCAGAAGCTCATCATCCCGCGATACGACGCGAGCCGCCGGTCGATCTCTTCGCGCTCGGTACGCTGGAAGCGTCGGAGGCTGAAGTCCTCCACGTTCATGCTGGCGACGACCGTTCCGTAAGCGAGGGCCGTCTTCAAGCTCGCCATGTCGGTCTTGCCGGTCGAGGCCAGGTAGCCCATGAAGCCGCCGGCAAAGCTGTCACCGGCCCCGGTCGGGTCGACCACGTCGGCCACGGGGTAGGCGGGCATCACGAAAGTTTCCTCGGCGCTCAGGAACATGGCGCCATGCTCGCCCTTCTTGATGATCACGAACTTCGGCCCGAGGTCGAGAACCTTCCAGCCGGCGCGGACGAGGTTGACCTCCTCGGTCAGCATCCGGGCCTCGCCGTCATTGAGGACCAGGCCGTCGACTTCCTTCAAGAGTTCGTTCAGTTCGTCGCGCTGGGTCTCGATCCAGAAGTTCATGGTGTCGGCGACGACGAGCTTACGGCTTTTCGACTGTGAAAGAACCTTGCGTTGCATCGACGGGCTGCCGTTGGCGAGGAAGACGTACGGGGTGTCCGCGAATTTTTCGGAGAGATTCGGGTCGAATGTTCCCAGGACGTTGAGGTGGACCTCAAGGGTCTCGGCGGTGTTCATATCCCCTTGATAGCGGCCCTTCCAGTGGAAGGTTTTGCCCCCCTTCTCGACGACGAGGCCGGAGGTGTCGATGTTTCGGCCTTCGAGCATTTCGCGGTGGGTGTTCGGGAAGTCTTCGCCGACGACCCCGACGAGCCTCACGGGGGTAAAGAAGCTGGCCGCGTAGGAGAAAAATGTGGCCGAGCCGCCGAGCGCCTTCTCGACCATGCCGTGAGGGGTTTCCACCGTGTCAAATGCCACCGAACCGACGACCAGCAGGGACATGAAAGGGATCTCCGAAGTCACTCAATCGGATAAGGGCGAAGAATCAAGACCGATTAGAGTCCCCGAAACGCCCCCTCCCGGTCAATCCCGTTGGAGCGGCGCGGTCAATTTACCACGACCTTGTGTGAAACTCAGGGCGGGGGGGTGACGCCCTGGTATTCGGATTCGAGCTGCTCCAGGAACCGTTTCCAGATCCCGTGAATGAAACGCCCAAGCGGCGTGGCGGGCTCGGAATCTTCCTGGAACCGCTCGACCTCGTTGGAACGGAGAAGGAGGCGGAGCTTGGAGCCGTCATGGTACATCTCGGCGGCGTCGAATCCCGGAAGGTCGTAACTCGTCATGCCGTTGCCGCGCTGGCGGAACTCGATCCTCAAAGTCTTCTGACCTCGCCCACCCAGGTAGATCTTGGCCGTCGCACCGGCGTCGACCTTTTTGACGACGATGCGTTCGGGACCGTGGATCACGGTCAGATTCTCGACCGGCTCGGCGCCGAGGTTCTCGACCTGAACCAGGGCTTCACCCTTGTAATACAACTCAAGGGCGACCTCCGATCCGATCACCGGAACGAGGACCGCCACGACGACGATTGCGCCTCGCTGCCGTTTCGAGAGGGTCATGGCTTCAACGTCCCTTCGGAAACGGCGATTCTCAATTTGCGGCAAGATCTCGGACGACCGACGGCCTACACCACGGACCCGACAAGACTATTTGACACCTGTAAGGGGATAATCCGCAAGGGCGGATGCGATAAATCGCCAAACCCTAACTTCAGGTTGCGTGTCCTTCGAGCATCGTCAAGGCCGCGGCGATCCGGGCGTGGCACGTCTCTCGGCCCAGAATCACGAGGCAGTCGTACAGTCCCGGCCCGACCCCCTGGCCCGTGACGGCCACGCGGAGCGCGTTCACGACGTCGCCCAGCTTGCGACCGCCGTGCTCGGCGAAGGCGTGGATCGCCTTCTCCAAAGTCGGCAGGTCGTACGGTTCGACCGTGGCAAGCTCCGCATCGACGTCGCGGAGCAGCCCCGGTACTCCGTCTTTTTTCAAGCGCTTCTTCACGGCGTCGGGGTCGTAGGCCACGGTGTCGGTGAAGAAGTATTTGCCAAGTTTGACGACGTCGGCGAAGACCTTGAGACGATCCCCGAGCGCCCTGATGACGGCGGCGATTCGCGAGTGAGTGGCGTCTGAGATCGGCTCGGTCACCAGACCCTCTTTCACCAAAAACGGCAGGGAGCCGTCGACCTTCTCGTCGATGGAGAGGGTCTTCATCCACTCGCCTTGGATCCAGAAGAGCTTGTCGGTGTCGTGGCTCGCGGGGGAGCTATTCACCTTTTCGAGTGAAAACTTCTCGAACAGCTCGGCCTTGCTGAAGATCTCTTGAGAGTCGTCAAAGCTCCAGCCGAGCCTGGCGAGGTAGTTCATCATCGCGACCGGCAGATAGCCTCGGTCGCGGTACTCATGCAAGTACACGAGCACGTCATTCCTCTTGTATTCCTCGCCCTTGCGCTTCGAGAGCTTTTTCTTCGAGCCCGGTTCGGCGACGTAAGGAATGTGCGCGAACTGCGGCAGAAATGAGCCGAGCGCCTCAAAGACGAGGAGTTGCGGGAACGTGTTCGAAAGGTGCTCCTCAGCGCGGATCACATGAGTGATCCGCATGTCGGTGTCATCGACCACACTGGCGAAGTTGTAGAGCGGCGAGCCGTCGGGGCGGACGATCACGAAGTCGGCGATCTCGTCGGTCTTGAGTTCGACGGGGCCTTTGATCAGATCTTGAAGGACGATACTTTTGCCCAGAGGCACTCGAAAGCGGAGCGCGTAGGGACGCCCTTCGGCCTCGAAGCGCGCGAGGTCGGCGTCGGCGATGGGCTTGCCTCGGAAACGGAACGCGACCTTCGCGGCGTCGGCCGCGGCTTTCTCGGCGGCGCGCTCGACGTCGGTACTATAGTCGCGATAGACGTGGCCCGACTCGACCAGCCTGTCGGCCGCGGCCTTGTAGAGGTGACCCCTCTGCGACTGGTAATACGGGGCGTGCGGACCGCCGACTTCGGGGCCTTCGTCCCAGTCCATGCCCATCCATCGGAACCCGTCGAGGATCATTTCGACGGCGTTCTCGACGTGCCGTTGCTGGTCGGTGTCGTCGATCCGGAGGAGGAACTGGCCGCCGTGCGCCCGCGCCAGGAGCCAGTTGAAGAGGGCGGTGCGGACCCCGCCGATGTGGAGGTAGCCCGTGGGACTGGGGGCAAAACGTGTGCGTACGCTCATGAAACTCGGTGGCAGAAACCGGAACGAAACCGCTTACCAATGAACGGATTAAGTTCACGATAGGCGGTTCGTACCCGGCTGTCAACCGTGTTCACTCGGCCGTCAAGAACCCTGGTCAAGGGCTTTGCGAGATCCTTTGAGAGCGAACCTCACGGTGAGCCGTGTGCTCATGTCCCGGGGTCACTCGAAGGCATTAAGGGACGTGGGCGACGGTCGCGCAAGGATCGATCGCGACATGAGTGAAAGAAAGAGAGCGTTTCTCATGCCCTGCGCGGCGTCGAATTGATTATCAAACGGGAATCGGCCGTCGATTCCGATGCCCGCTCAGGCCATCTGGGGAGCCCTCGCGGTGGAGATCTCCAGAGGAAACGATTCGAGGTCTTGCTTCTCGTAGCCGAGCGACTTCAGGACTTCGAGAACCTCGCTCCAGGTCGGGAACATCCGCCCGCTGCTCAGTTTGTAGTCCTGCATGGCCTGCATGAATTCCATCTCGGCGATGGAATAGTCACGCTCGCAGGTGGTGGGGTCGACAAAGCGTCTCCGGCCGCTGACCTGACGGGCGTTGGCGGCGCGGGTGGCCTGGGCGGAGGCACGGCGGTTAATCCATTCATGAACCCCTTCCCCCGTCTCGGGGTCCGGGGCCGGCGATTGGGCTTTCGCCATGTGCGGCGCCGAGACCGGTGGTGCGCCGAGACCTTTCTCAGCTGCCTTCGCCTTGGCTCTCGACTTGGTCTTTGCCGTGGGTGCCGCCGGCTCTTGAGCCGGAGGAGTCGCAATTCGTCGCTTCGATTCGGTTGTCTGTTCCATAACGTGTCGCACCCCTCACCGGGGGCGATCGGGATCGGCCGCGTCGCTCGCAACCCCCGAAGCCCCGAACCTGGGAAAATTCGCTGTCTCTCCCCTCCTTCCTTGGGCACGGCTCAATCCCGCTTCGTCACGATTCCATGACGCCTCGTTCTTCCTTCGAGGCACGTCTGAAACCCAGCTTACGCCACCCCAGTGACATCATCTCTGGCAGACCCCCATCGATTGCTCCGCGGGTTCCAGCTGGATTTAACTAAGTCATTATTGGACAAGGACTTTTGCGTCTTAGTGCGAAGAATGGCGGGACTCGTTTCGGAACCGCGTCCCGATTTTTTATAGTCGAGTTGCGAAAACCGTAACGATTTCACCGAATTCTGAAATCCGCCCGACATCGATCGACAATTGCTGATGGAAAAAATCATGCCTCGACGAATCATCGTCCCGAGGAATAACGGCTTAGCCTGCGGCAGAGTCGTCAGGCCAATCGAAGATCACGGCTTACTTTGCAATTTACGCCAAATAAGACATTAAAAGCATCAATTGTCGATAACCCGTCCGAACTCACCGGTAGGAGGCCGTCTCCAGCGTCATCGCCAGCTCATTTAACGGCGTTAGGGAAACATCCATCAGACGACCGCAAACGAGGCAAGGGGAAATTTGGCGAGTTTATAGTCTTTACAAAGCTTAGTACGCGGAGACCGGCCGTCTCGAAAACTCGGATCTGAACGTTTCATAACAGCGACTCCATTCGTCGCGCGGGTGGATGCCGCGGACAGGCGAACTCGGATCCGTGCTTATCGGCGCGGGTGGCTCGGAGAAATTCACCGAAGGCGGACGCCGGCAGGACCGATGATCGTCATCCGTCATGAGAACCGTGCCGTGTTGCAATCCTCCTGCGCGCGATGGTCGACTCGTTGCGACCGCGGATGCGGTTGCGATAGAATCCTGGGGTTAAGGATGATCCGCGGGCGCTCCGTTTAGTGCGAGGCGGGCGCTTGTGGGCATCGGCCCCGTGACGGGCCGAATTCCGGCGTCTTCCGTTGAGGGAATCACCGTCATGCCTGACTTAGACGCCCAGTCCCTGGCCGACCACGCGGCGATGATCGGCCTGGTGACCCGCGCCGCGGCACGCGAAGCCATGGCCGACTCTGAAAACGGCTCGATCGAGGCGGTTTCCCGCTCGTTCCTCCGTAAAGGTTTACTGACGTCCTGGCAGATCGAGCGGCTCAAGAAGTCCGACCCCTCCGGCTTCTTTTACGGCGGGTACAAGGTGCTCTTCCACCTCGCCGAAGGGACCTTCGCCCGGGTCTACCGCGGGGTGAAGCCTGAAGACGGGTCGGCCGTCGCCGTCAAGGTCTTGAGAAACCGCTTCGTGAACGACCCTGCCGCCGTCGCCAGGTTTCACGACGAAGCCGAGGCCGGGATGAAGATGCGCCACGAAAACATCGTCCGCATCCTCGAACACGGCGACGAAGAGAAACGCGCCTTCATGATCATGGAGTACGTCGAAGGGGCCAACCTCCGAGACTTCCTCAAGATCCGCGGAAGACTCTCCGCCGAGGACGCACTCCCTTTGATGCTCGGCATGGCACGCGGGCTTAAGTACTCGTTCGACAAAGGGGTGACCCACCGCGACATCAAGGGGACGAACATCCTCATCTCCAACAGCGGCGAGGCCAAGCTCGTCGACTTCGGCCTCGCGGGGATCACGGGCGATGAATCCAAGACGTCGATGCAGAGCCAGCGGACCGTCGACTACTCGGCCCTCGAACGCACCTGCCGAAGCGAGAAAGGCGACCCCCGGTCGGACATTTACTTCATGGGCTGCGTGTTCTACCAGATGATCACGGGCACGATCCCGATGAAGGAGGCCGAGAGCAAGGACTTGCTCCAGAAAATGCTCGTCCGACCCTTCAACTCGATCGTCCCCCTGGCCGACCACCGGCTCAAGCCCGACCTCGAAATCGCCGAAATCGTCGACAAGATGATGAAGATTGACCTCAAAGCGCGCTACCAGTTCATGAACGATGTCGTTAAAGACCTCGAAAAATTCGCGGAGCGTGTGAAGGGGGGCATCACGGGGCTCGACACCGTCGGAACCGAGGAGGAGGAATTTCTCCTCAACCTCGACGACATGTTCATGACCCGTCCCGGAGAGACCGGACCCACCACCGCCGCGCCGGGGGGGACGCCCGGCCCCGCCCAGGCCGCGCCGAAAAAAACCATCCTCTGCGTCGAAAGTCAGACGCCGATTCAGGACGCCTTTCGCAAGAGCCTTTCAAAGCTAAAATACCGGGTCATCCTCGTCGGAGACGCCGAGGTCGCCGCGGAGCGGTTCCGCGAAGATCCGCCCGACGCCGTGATCTTCGACCTCGACGGCCTTGGCGAAGAGGGGATCGACTGGCTCGTCGACATGCATGACAAGGCCCATGACGACGGCCATCAGCTCCATGCATTGGTCCTGCTCGGCCCCCGTCAGCGAGGCCTTCGAGACCACCTCCCCGTCGGCGATCGGCTGATCGTCCTCGATAAGCCCGTGAAGATGAAGCAGGTCGAATACGCCCTCACGCAACTGATCCGGGCGTGAGCGGCGTGATCAACCCGGCTCCGCCTCCGCGGGAGTGCGAGGCTCCCGAACGCAAATTCACACACAACTCGTGTTTGACTCTCGATGTGGACCAGTCGATCCGCCTTTTTACTCGCCCTGTGTTGCGGCGTCGTGATGGTCGCCCGATCACCCGACGCCGGGCCGGAGTTGACGTCTCCGGAACGTAAGGCCCTGGAGTATCTCGCGCGCGAGGTTCCCAGCTGGTCGAAGGAGAACCGCTGTTTCTCCTGCCACAACAACGGCGACGCCGCGCGTGCTCTTTACGAGGCGACGAGCCGGCCGGTTCCGCTAAGAAGCGTCGTGACGGACGAAGCGCTCGCCGATACGACGCGCTGGCTGAGCAAGCCCGAGAATTGGGATCACAACGGCGGCGAAGGGCCGTTCAGTGATAAGGTTCTGGCCCGGGTCCAGTTCTCTTCGGCACTTGCCGCGGCGGTAAAGGTGGGGGCGGTTCGTGATCGGTCGGTGGTCTCCATGGCCGCCGAGCGTCTCGCGCGGGACCAGTCCGCCGAAGGTTTCTGGCCCGTCGAGGGGAATGTCCACGCCGTCGGCTCGCCCGCGAGCTACGGACGGGCTCTCGCGACGCTTTCCGCCCGCGACGCTCTCAGAGCGATCAGTCCCAAGGCCCACGCCGGGAACATCGCGAAGGCCGAACGCTGGCTGCTCGCGAGACCGATCGATAATGTTTTCGACGCCTCCGTCGCCCTGCTCGCGGCCTCGGGGACCGACAATCCCGAGACGGTTTCGATCCGCAACCGGGCGATGAAGATTCTCCGCGCCGGCCAGTCTCGTGAAGGAGGCTGGGGTCCTTTCGTCACGGCTCCGCCCGAACCCTTCGACACGGCTCTCGCGGTCTTGGCCCTCTCCAAACTCGACCCCGACGACGAGATCCGCGAGCGAATCAAACGTGCCCGCAATGACCTGATCGCGACCCAGCTCGCCGACGGGAGCTGGCCCGAAACGACCCGCCCCCCGGGAGCGGAAAGCTACGCCCAGCGCCTCTCGACAACCGGCTGGGCCACCCTCGCGTTGCTGGCGAGTACGCCGCCGAACGAGTGAGACTTCTTTGGAGTGCGTCGTCGAATCAACGCTTCGTCGAACCTGAACTGGGCTCAAACTTGAGCCGAATCGTATCAACATTCTTCTTCATATCGACCTTGAAGACATCCACCTCAAACGCCCGGCCGATGCTGTTGCCGGCGAGGTCTTCGAGTATCCTGTCGACGAGAACCGTATAGCCGCCCCGATGCCAGGGTGCTTCCGGCGTGAACGACCACGAAGTCTGATCGTCGGAGATCGCGACCTTCCCCGCGACCGGCCGGTTCGCATCGTCAACGACCGCCAGGACCCGGCCGAGCATGGCCCGGTCCAGCGACTCGGGAAACGTGATCACCACCGGATCTCCGGTTCTCAACGAAGGAGCTGCGAGCCGCCAGGTCGCAGGATCGGGAGGGGTCAGATCGGGAGGCCCCGCCCGAAACGCCAAGCGATACCCCGCCTTGAGCGGTCGTCCTTTCGCGTCCTTCCAGCCCGAATCGATCACGAACGTATAAGACTTCCCAGCCTCAAGAACCGGCCCAAGCTCCTCGCGAGGCTTCAATCCGTTCTTGATCCGACCCGGGTCGAAAAGCAGAGTGAATCTCATCCCCCGAGGGTCCCAGAGTTCCTCCCCCAGTTCCAGGAAGGGCAAGTCGAGAGCTTTTCCCTTGGAGTCAAGCAACTTGAGATGTTCATAAGCCTCGCCGAAGCTCATGGGAGCGGAAAACTCGATGTAGAACTTCAGGAGGTTTTCGGGCAGAACGTCCTTCGAGGGTGAAACGCGAGTGACGGTCGTCGTCGGCGATTGTTCCCTAACCGGAGGGATCACGAAGTCTTTGAAAGCGTTCGTGGATTTCAAACCTGGAGCCCGATAAACGGCCCGGTAGGTCATCCCCGGCTCTTCCCGGAACCGCGAACGGAAGCGGATCAAATTTTGTTTGGCATCAAGCTCATAAGAGCCGAGCATGGGTGGGATGTGTTCAAAGTTCGTGGCGACTTCGCTTGACGGTCGAGAGCGGACGCTGAAGACTTCGCGGAGGTCGTTCGGCTCGCGAGACAGGGCGGCGAGAACGGCGGGGTCGAGGTTACGCACGACGAACGTCGCCCGAGGATTTTCTGGGGTACTCCGTTCGAAAGTGAAATCGGGGCCGGTGTTTCTCTCGGATTGAGTGGCGTAAAGGCTTGCGGCCGATAGCAGGAAGATGGTGAAAAACGCCGTGATCAGTCTCAATGGACCGCCTCCAAAACGAGCCTGACTCGCTTGTCATCCGCGTCGGTGATCAGATCCCTGGCCGTCGCACTGAGCTTGGGGTCACCGAGCACATCCCAGAGCAAGGCGTGTGAATCCAGGAGGAGTTTCAAGACATGGACTCGGAAAAGGCACTCAGGTGTTCGTCGTCATCGACAACGACCGTCAACAGGCCTTTAGCCAGCCCTGGACCGGGACGTCGCCCGCTCCGAGATCGCTTACCCACGAGCCGGGCCACGACCCGACCCAACCCTCGCGAGTGAGTTCCACTTCCTCTCCCCTGGCCAGACCGTCAATCAACTCGGGCAGCTTGGCCTGGGCTTCCTCAACGGTGATCGTGGGCATGGAGGAACCTCGTCATTCGATTCAAGTTTCGGATCATGGGGGGCAATCGGTGGTGACGGGGTATCGTTCTTCGTGGGGTGGGCACTGCCCACCATCCGATCTCTTGGCCTGGACGAGACTTAAGACGGTGGGCAGTGCCCACCCTACGGGAGCCCAACCCGGCCCTCCACCACAAAGCCGACATGAGCCAAGTTTCAATAGGGATGGGCTCCGCCCACAGATATCAATTCGTTCCCTCAGAGATTGTCGGACGGGCACGCGCAGCCCCGCCTAATGACCGTAGGCGACTTTAACCACGCGGGATCGCCACACCCTGGCGATCACCAGTATACCGCCGAGGAAACCCACGAGGTAGCTCGCGGAATGGGCCAAGAGGTCGGCCAGGAACCGGGCGTGTCGGTCAGGGAATCAGGGGTCAGACTTGGGAACCGGGGGTCAGACCCCGACCCTCCGCAAAGTCTGACCCCGACCCTCCGAACAGGCCCGCCGGATCGAGATCGACGTCCTCAAGAAGCCGATCGGCAAGCAGGACCAATACGCCGCGTCGTTCGGCGGTCTGA
>JAYUFP010000669.1:0-4353 GCA_043738665.1 Isosphaeraceae bacterium | reverse complement strand
GTAACAAGGTGGGCGCGGATTTCGAGCGCCGTTTTAAATAAACATCGTGGAAGGGGCGGGATTTGTCCTGTGAATCGAAGCCCGGTAGGGTGCGTCTTCGCGACGCACCCTACCGGGCTGAACCGAAGCGGACATCGAGCCGGGATGAAGTCCCGTAGTCCCGTAGGCTGGGTCTTGACCCAGCTTTGATTCCAACGTCGCACGCGGTGCTGGGTCACGACCCAGCCTACGAGACTTCAGATACCATTTAAATTCAATGAGCCGACAGAAGGCTGGAAATCGTCCTCGTTCCCACGGTCCGCCGTGGGAATGCCGTCTGGGACGCTCCGCGTCCGTATTCTTCAGCGGCCGGACGACGCGGAGCGTCGAAGACGGCATTACCACGGAGGACCGTGGGAACGAGGATCGTGCGGTTTCCAGCCCTCTGTCGGGTCGTTGTTTTTTTTCAGGTCCAACACGAAATGAAAGCGATTGTCATCACGAAAGTAGGCGGGGCGGAAGTCCTGGAAATTCGCGAAGTGCCGACTCCCGAACCGTTCGCCGATCAGATCCGTGTTCGCGTGCGGGCCTGCGGACTCAACCGGGCCGACTTGATGCAATGTCGGGGCTATTATCCCGCCCCGCCGGGTGCTCCCCCTGATATTCCAGGCCTGGAGTATGCCGGCGAGGTCGATGCACTTGGGCCGGGTTGCGTCGGGCCACTCAAAGTGGGAGACAGGGTCTTCGGGATCGTCGGAGGCGGCGGCGAAGCCGAATTCATCATCACGCACGAGCGGATGGCGGTGCCGTTCCCCGCGAACCTCGATTTCGAGCAGGCTGCCGCGGTGCCCGAGGTCTTCATCACGGCTCACGATGCGCTCGTGACCCGGGCCCAAACGCGGCCCGGGGACACGGTTCTGATTCACGCCGTCGGCAGCGGCGTGGGGACCGCGGCGCTCCAGATCGCCAAGGCGATGGGCTGCACGGTGTTCGGGACGTCGCGCACGGCCGCGAAGCTGCGAAAGGCCGCCGGGTTGGGGCTCGACCTCGGGATCGAAACGCCCGGGGAAGACCTCGTCGGGGCGGTGAACGAGGCCACGAAAGGGCGTGGTGTCGATGTCGTGATCGACCTCGTGGGCGCTCCCGTTTTCGCGGACAACGTCAAGGTGCTCGCGAATTGTGGAAGGCTCGTGGTGGTGGGTCTGCTCGGCGGCGGGACGGGTTCCGTGAACCTCGCGGAACTGATGAAGAAGCGGCTGCGCGTGATCGGCACGACGCTTCGCGCTCGGCCACTCGAAGAGAAGATCGCGGCGACCCGGCAGTTCGCGGAGACGGTGGTCCCCTGGCTGGAACGGGGGTCAGTCCGCCCTGTCGTCGACCAGGTTTTCGCGTTCAACGACGTCCGCGCCGCTCAGGCGAGGCTGGAAGCCAACCTCGGCTTCGGCAAGATCGTCTTGCGGGTCTGACTCGGTCGCGTCGTTGGATTTGAGTTCGCCGTCCTGGATCTCAAGGACCAGGTCGTCGGGCGTGATGAACCGGCGGTCGTGGGTCACGACGACCAGTGTTGACTTGTGGAGCGCCTGGAGCCTTCGCAAGATCCGGTAGATTTCGTCGCCCGTCTTGGAGTCGAGCTCGCCGGTCGGTTCGTCACCCAAAACGAGTACCGGGTCTTTGATGAGTGCGCGCGCGATCGCGACGCGCTGTTGCTCGCCGCCGGACATTTGGTACGGACGGTGGTCGAGCCGATCCCCTAATCCGACCTCGCTCAGAAGCGCGACCGCTCGCTCCTTCTGCTCGGCGGCGATTCCGCGGGGGAGGAAGGGCACGAGCACGTTCTCGACGGCCGTGAGGTTGCTGATCAGGTTGAACGACTGGAAAATGAAGCCGACCTTGTCCCGGCGATAGGCGTTTTGCTCGGCCTCGCTCATCGACGTGAGTTCTCGGCCCTCGATGCGGATGGTCCCGGAGGTCGGGTGGTCGAGTGCCCCGAGCAAGTAGAGGAGGGTGCTCTTGCCGGAGCCTGAAGGCCCGACGATGAACGCGAAGCGTCCCCTGGCGATCCGGCAAGTCACCCCTCGCAAGGCGTGGACGTGGCGGTCGCCGCTCTTGTAAGACTTCTTGACGTCGACCACTTCGATCATCAACGACCCCTAATCAAACTGAATCAAAGAGAAATCATCCGCGGATGACATGGATAAAATCGGATGAATACCATTCAATAAAATGATTGTACTTGGATGGTCTTTGTCTTAAATCAGAATTCATCCGCGTCATCCGCGGATGAATTCCCCACTCCCTATCGCGAACCGACCCGGATCGCGTCCATGGGAACCAGACGGGCCGCACGCCAGGCCGGGTAAATTCCGCCGAGCGTTCCGGTGCCCACCGAAAGTCCAATCCCCAGCGCGAACAACCAGGGGGGCATGGTGAGCTTGATGCTCCCCGTGCCGGCGAACTGGTTCGCCAGGGCGACTCCGACCACTGCGAGCAAGCATCCCACGATCCCCGAGAGCAGCCCGAGGTACGCGCTTTCGAGCGTCACCAAGGTCAGCACGTTCCCCTGCGACCAGCCGTTGGTGCGGAGCACCCCGAATTCCACGTAACGTTCCGAGGTGCTCATCAACATCGTGTTGATAATACCCACGACGCCGACCAGGAGCGCCAGGCTGACTGTCATCAGCAAAAACTTATCCACTTGCCCCATCAGCGCCCCGAAATTCGCCATGAATTCGCCCATGCTCCGTGCATCGACACCCTGTTCGGCCTTCTCGATCCGCGCGGAGACGACGTCGTTGGTGGCGGGATCGGTCGTCTCCACGTAGAAGCTCGAAACCGCTTCGGGGGGCATTTTCAAGACCTGTCGCGCGGCGGCGATGTCCATGACGACGACCACATCCAGCAGCATCGAGCCGGTTTCATAAAGCCCGACGACATTGAACGGTTTGCCGCCGATCTTGAGTGTGTCGCCGACCTGACGAGGTTTGCCGTCGGCCCGCGGGTAATCCTTGGCGACTTTTCGACTGATCACGATGTTCGGCTGCCCCGCATCGGAGGGGTTGAGAAAACGGCCTTCACCCTTCTCTTCGAGCGCCCTCGGGTAGACGGCGCTGTGGAGGCTTTGGTGGGCTTCGATGTCCTGCCCCTGGATCACCGGCTGGTCGAGGAGCGATTGCGCCCCCTTCGCCATCAAGCCGCCGATCATGTTCTTGCCTTCGATGCTGGGAGAAACTCCCCAGACCTCCGGCGCGACGGCTCGAACCCCTTTGATCTTGCGAAGGCTCGGACCCATCTCACTGGGAAGCTGGCTGAAGACCGGGCTCGGACTGTTCTCGCGGATCACCATCACCCCCTCGACTTTCGAGAGGGTGTCACCGACCATGTTCCGCAAGCCCCCGGAAACGCTGAAAAGGCCCATCACCCCGAGGATCGGGATCGACAGGCCGATCAGGGCGAGCAATGTGCGGACGGGCCGGGTCAGCAGGTTCCGCCAGGCGAATCGTCCCATGCGTAATTCCGTTCGTCTCTCTTGATGAGTCGTCTCCCCGGACTGGGGACCGTCCGAATTCGGCAAGCGGTGGCGACGTCGCGACTTCTGACAGATTATAGTCAACCCGGCGGTCCGGCCAAGGGGCGACCGGCCGACGCCCCCCGCGGGTCAACCCGTGAGAATCACCGGACGACATGATAACTTGGGTCAAGAGACGCCCATCTTCCCCGCTGATTCCGTTTTTTTCATGATCAATCCCAGCGCCTTTATCGCCCCCAACGCGGTCGTTCTCGGCGAGGTGCATCTCGGGCGAGATTCCGGGATCTGGTATCATACAGTTGTAAGAGGCGACGCGGAAGTCATCTGGATCGGGGATTCGACCAATATTCAGGACCTCTCAATGGTCCACGCCGACCCTGGGGTTCCCTGCCTGATCGGGGATCGGGTCACGGTCGGACACCGTGCGATTCTGCACGGGTGTACCGTCGAGGACGATTGCCTGATCGGGATGGGGGCGATCCTGCTCAACGGCGTGAAAGTCGGCCGGGGGTCGGTCGTCGGCGCGGGGGCGTTGTTGACGGAGGGGAGACAATACCCCCCCGGTTCGTTGATCGTCGGTACGCCGGGGAAAGTGATCCGCGAGGTCGACGACAAACTCCGCGAACGGATCGATGCCTCATGGCGGCACTACGCCGAAAACGCCGGGAAACACCGTCGCGGGGAGTTTCCGTTGAAGTCGGTTCCCAAAGTGGAGGGCTCATGATGGGTTTCGACTCGTTCCCACGGTCCCCCGTGGGAATGCGTGCGCCTGCAAGTTTGCTGAATCGGCGAGGTGCGAGTCCTTGCCAGGGGGTTATGGTTTGACCTCTGTAGCCGACCGTAACTGC
>JAYUFP010000668.1:0-12869 GCA_043738665.1 Isosphaeraceae bacterium | reverse complement strand
GGGTTGCCGTGTGCCCGGCGAATCCCAGGTCTTGCTTGCGCTGGCGGACGATCTCGTGGAGCACCGCGGTCGGAATTCGGTCGCAGCCGAACCCTCCGACCGCGAGATAGTCGCCGTCCACCACGTAACGCCGGACCGCTTCGGGAACCGTCATGACCTTATCGACAAGTCCCCGACGGCGCGTCCGGAAGTGTTCCCGGGCGCGGTCGGCGGAGGGGTCGAGGAAAAGTGGGCCTTCGCCCGACTCGGTCGCGGTCATCGCGGCACCTCAGGACAGCGCCCTCGTGCGTTCCGTGCCAATCGATGTGGATTAATCGACGACCGCCTTCACCGCGGGGGGTTCTCCGAGATCGCTCCATAACCGATCGATCGCTTTCGGCTCAGGCGCTCCGTCGTGGGGAACGAGCCGAAAACGCGAAACGTAAGGTGTTCCCGGCTCGATCGTGAACCCCTTCTCAACCACCGGGGCGAAGCAAAAGTAGGGCTTGTTGGGGTGAAGCCGGACCGGTTGCGGGAACCGGAAGTTCCTCGGGTCATCAAGGACGGTGAGCCCCGCGAACGCCCCGTCGAGTTTCCCGGAAAGGTCGACCCAGCGGGGCTTAGTATGGTTGCCCTCGGTCCGGTGCTTGCCTTCGCTGGTCAAAAAATCGCTCTCGCCGCTTTTTGAAGGATCGGGGGGATTATCGCCGTCGGCGGAGGGGTCGTACCAGCGGGTATTGCCACGAATGCCGAGCCCCCCATAGATATACTTGTTCAAAACAAGAGGTGTCGGCCCCGCGCAGGTCTGAGTGGAGAGGAAGTCGATGAGGAATCGTCCGGAATCGGGGGAGACCTTATAGGCGCGAACGGTCCAGACCTCGTTGAGCACAGGGGCAGGGCCGTCCGAGGCGGTCAGATCCTCGTGCCGCTGGCGGACCCGGAATCCCGCGAAGACCGGACCCGATTGCACGTCGATGATGTCCAATGCACGGACCCGACCGGTCCGCCCTTGCTGGTTCCAGAAGTCGACCTTGCGGCCCGCGTAGTTCGTGTTCACCCACGCGAAGAAGAGCGCGTGCTGGTGGGCGTGATCGGGGGCGAAATCCCCGGTCACCTCTTTGCCCGAAGGCGTCAGCAGGGGATGGATGTAACCGCTCCGGCGGTACAACGGGTCAATGCCCGGAGGCGGCTCGACGACTTCGCGCCGGTACGTGAGCACATTTCGACCGCCGACCTTGAGCGTCAATGTCTTGCCGTCGTCCGAGCAAACGCAAGACGCGGCCGCGTCGTTCGATCGCCCCGGCTCGACGGAAATGAGACGATACCGTCGCGACGTTCCGGCCTTCAATTCATCCAGCATGAACACGACCGAGCGAACCCCCGCAGCTTCGGGGACGACCTGAACAGGCAACGATTTTTTCGACTCGACGTCTTCAAGACGGAACGCCTTCGCTCCATTCAACGAGGCGGGCAACGCATGAAACATCGGGGTCTCACGCCGGTCGTGCGTTCCCGCGGTGACTTCAAACGTGACCCCTTCAGGTTCGGCGGAAGCAAACGCCGGAATCAGGACCGCGAAGGCCGTCAACGTCTTCACACCCCAAAACATCAGCGAACCTCCGAGGATTGGGAATTTGCTCGCTCGGCCCGCTCCAAAGCGCGGAGGAACCGCAAGGGGTGGTCGGTCTGGATCAAATCGATGCCCGCCACGATCGCGCGCTCGTGGGCTTCGACCGTATCATTGAGGCCGAGTGCGTCACTGAAGACTTTCACGCCGCGGGCATGACAGCGGTCAATCAATTCTTTGTTCACGATCGACCAGCGCGCATCGAACGCGTAAGGCTTGACCCGTTCGATGATCGCATCAATATTAGTGGCGCTGCCGAGCGGTGGCATCCGTCGCACGCCCGGGGCGACGTCCTTCAGCTTCCGCAGATAGTCCACCCCTTTATAGACGACCGTCCGCTCGGTCAATCCGTGCCGGTCGAGGGCTTCGGCCAAGGCCTCCGGAGCGATGTCCTTGGCGTCGAAATAGAGCTCGACCCGATTGGCGACCGCTGTAAGAAATTGGTCGAGAGTCGGCACTTTCCGACCCGCGTACGACGTACCGAACCACGACCCCGCATCCAGCGCTTCGACCATTCCGAGTGTCGTCTCACGCACAGGACCTTTCCCCGTCGTCGTCCGGTTGAGCGTGCCGTCGTGGAGAAGTACGAAGCCTCCGTCTCGCGTCGTCCGGACGTCGAACTCGACGAAATCCGCCCCCAAACCCGTCGATTTTTCCAGCGCCGCGAGCGTGTTCTCCGGCGCGTATCGCGAGGCGAACCGATGGTGCGAGACCTTCGTCCTGAACTTTCGTGAAGCGAGAGGCCCGCGCCCTTTCAGGATTGTACTCACGACGACTTCCTCGGCCCGATCGGTCTGAACCCAGTCGACCCCCGCGTCGGAAGCCGTTCGCCAGACTTCGGGCCGGTCGTCCTTCTCTCCGAGGGACTTCGCCTGAACCTTGATCCCTCGCGAATGAAAAGCTCGCACTGCGTCTTTGGTGACGTCCGAAACATCAATCTCGACGGCCTCCGGCTTGACCGAGTTGGCCCATTTGGCCGCGTCGGGGTCGGTTTTCGGCCTCCATTTCGTCATGACGGGGACCTTCCCCACGGAAGCCTCGCGGACGGCACGGATCAAGTCGAGGCCGCCGTAAACGACCACCTGCCGCTCCATCCCGGCGTCGAGAATGTCTTTCACGAGCAACTTCGGGTCGATGTCCTTCGCGTCGAGGTAAAGGTTGACGCGCCCCTTGGCGAGTTTTAAGGCCTCGGTCAGCGTGAGGATCTTCAGTCCTGCGAATCGTTTCGCGAACTTGGTCCCGACGTCGAGCTTTTGAATTTCGTCGAATGTACTGTCGCGGACCAGGCCGGAGCCGTCGGTCTTGCCGGAAAGCTCGGCGTCGTGAAACAAGACGTGACGCCGGTCTTTGGTCAAGCGGACGTCCACCTCGACCCAATCCACGGTATCGGCGATTGAAAATTCGAGCG
This sequence comes from Isosphaeraceae bacterium, assembly GCA_043738665.1. GTDB lineage: Bacteria > Planctomycetota > Planctomycetia > Isosphaerales > Isosphaeraceae > JAYUFP01. The sequence goes on along the minus strand of JAYUFP010000668.1, from coordinate 9,855 downwards.
CCGCGGCGGAGTTCTCCGGAGTCTGCCTGCTCGCCCCCCGGTGTGCCATGGCTTGCAACGAGCGCGGTGGGTTGACTGGCTCGAAAAACGGGTAGAATTGGGTGTCGTCAGCGACACCAAGCGATACGACCATTCCCAAACTCAGCAGAAACAGCGAGTTCATGGCGTACTCAACTCGGCGTGTCGGCCTGTTCATTCGAATCACACGAGTCGTGCAGCGTAACGGCCCCTCCGCGCGGGTGCCAGTGGATAGCGGCCACGTTCGTCCGTGGATATGAACCTGGGGGCAGTCGGCGTGTCTAGGAAAGAGATCGATTTCCGATCTTGAGCGAGTCTATGCGATGCCGATCAACGTGACTTATGAAGGCGACGTCCTGATCCTCAGCAACTTCGCCAGGTTGATGAACGACCCCCGCCACTTCGACGCCGCAAGGGACGTCCGCAAACTCCTCGAAGAAGGACACCGCAAGTTCGTGCTCGACCTGCGCAACCTCCGCGAGATCGGCGACACGAGTCTTGGACTGCTCACGACCCTCACACGTCTGATCCGGCAGTACGAAGGTGATGTCGTGCTCGCGAACATCCGCAAAGAGACGATGCAGTACCTTGATGAGATGCGGATGGATGCGTATTGGGAGATCTTTGAAAGCAACACGGAGGTGGCGGAGTATTTCAAGGGCGGCGTTTAAAGTCGAGGCTCAATCGCGAGTGTGAGCGCCTTGCGGAAGATCTCGCAAAGGCCGCCAGGCCGTGATAGGTTAGGTTAAGGGAATATTCAACGCCTGCCTTCGCTCAGAACAAAACCACCCGCCCGCCCCGTGGTTGTTATACCCCTCGACGGAGTCGAACCGATGAGACTTCCACCAGGATTGACCCGGTCGCGACGGTTCGCGCTCGGTTGGGCTTCGATCGCTGTCGTTTGGCTGACGGCCGCCGGTCCAACTGGAACTCCGGTCGATTATAACCGCGACGTTCGGCCGATCCTCGCGAAAAACTGCTTCGCCTGCCACGGGAAGGACGAATCGCACCGCGAACGCGGGCTCCGGCTCGACGACCGCGAAGCGGCTTCGAACGAACTGAAAAGCGGCGCCATTGCCCTGGTTCCGGGTTCTCCCGACGAGTCCGAATTGATTCTTCGACTCACCGAAGAAGACGAATCCTTGCGGATGCCGCCTCGAAAGACCGGGGAACGGCTCTCGAAGTCCGACGTGGAGACCCTGCGACGCTGGGTGAAGGAAGGGGCGACTTACGCGGAGCACTGGTCGCTCGTCAAACCCGTCGATCGTACGCTCCCGCATGCCAAAGATCGCGATTGGTGCCGCAACGGCCTCGATTACTGGGTGGTCCAGCGGTTGGAGAAGGAAGGGATCGCTCCCGCCCCCGAAGCCGACAAGTTCACACTGTTGAGGCGTGCGAGCCTCGACCTCCGGGGCCTTCCGCCGACGATCAAGGAAATTGACGCCTTCACCGCCGATACGTCGAGCGATGCTTATGAAAAGGTGGTTGCAAAATTCCTTGACGACCCGGCGTTCGGCGAACGCTGGGCGCGGCACTGGTTGGACCTCGCCCGCTACGCCGATTCGGCGGGGTATGGCTCCGACCCGTTGCGGACGATCTGGAAATATCGCGATTGGGTGATCGACGCCTTCAATCAGAACAAGCCGTTCGACGTGTTCACGGTCGAACAAATTGCCGGGGATCTTTTGCCGAACGCGACGATCGAGCAAAAGATCGCCACAGCGTTCCACCGCAACACGATGACGAACACCGAAGGCGGCACCGACGACGAGGAATTCCGGGTCGCCGCGATCAAGGACCGGGTCGACTCGACGGGGCAGGTCTGGATGGGCTTGACCGTCGGCTGCGCCAAATGCCACACGCACAAGTACGACCCGATCACGCACGAGGACTATTACCGATTTTACGCGATTTTCGACCAGACCGCCGACTCGGACAAGCCCGACGAATCGCCGCTCCTTTCGATCCCCACTCCCGAGGAAACGGCGAAGAACCGCGAGATCGACGTCAAGACCGCCGCGCTCACGACCAAGCTCAACGCGACGACCCCTGAGCTGACGCAGGCCCAAGAATCGTGGGAAAAGGAACGAGCCGCGAACGCTCCGACCGAAGCGAAATCCGACAAGAAGGATAAGAAAACCGAACCCCCGGCCGATGTCGTTAAGGCGCTGACGGTCGCCGCCGAGAAGCGTTCTCCCCAAGAGCGTGACGCCGTCGCCGCCTATTATCGGACGATCGCTCCGTTGCTCAAGCCGATCCGCGACGAGGTCGCGGCGCTCGAAAAATCGAGGCCGCAGATCGCGACGGTCCCCGTCATGGTCGAACTCGCAAGTGATAAGCGCCGAGTGACGCATCTGCTTGAGAAAGGGAACTTCCTCTCGCCGGGGAAGGTCTTAACGCCCGGAGTGCTCAGCGCTCTCCATCCATTGCCCTCGGGAGCGCCAAGCGACCGGCTCGGCCTGGCGCGATGGCTCGTGAGCCCCGAAAATCCACTGACGGCCCGAGTCGTCGTGAACCGGTACTGGGCGCAGCTCTTCGGCGCGGGGATCGTCGAGACCGAGGAAGACTTCGGCACTCAGGGCGAACCCCCCAGCCATCCTGAACTGCTCGACTGGTTGGCCCGTGAATACATGCGAAACGGTTGGGACACCAAAGCATTCCTTCGCATGGTCATGACTTCGGCCGCTTATCGCCAGTCGTCGCGGGTCACTCCGGAAAAACTCGCGAAAGACCCGCGAAACCGGCTCTTCAGTCGGGGGCCGAGATTCCGCCTCGAAGCCGAGATGGTGCGTGACCAGGCCCTGGCACTGTGTGGGCTGTTGAGTCACAAAATGCACGGGCCTTCGGTGTTCCCGCCGCAGCCGGAAGGACTCTGGCAGGCCGCGTTCAACGGCCAGCGCACCTGGTCGACGAGCGCCGGCGAGGACAAGCACCGCCGAGGGATCTATACTTTCTGGCGGCGGACCGTACCCTATCCCTCGATGGCCACGTTCGACGCCCCCAGCCGTGAAATCTGCTCCGTCCGAAGAACCCGCACCAACACGCCGCTCCAAGCGTTCGTGACCTTGAATGATCCTGTCTATGTCGAGGCCGCACAGTCACTGGCGCGACGGATCGTCTCGGAAGGGGGGGCGTCGCCGCAAGAGAGGGCGAAATTCGCACTAAAACTTTGTTTGAGTCGGCCCGCGGCCGAGGAACAGGTGGAGCGACTGGTCGGCCTGTTCAAGTCGGAACGCGAGCACTATTCCAAACACCCGGCCGACGCCGTCGCGCTGGCGACCGAGCCGCTGGGACCCTTGCCAAAAGGCATGGACGCGGCCGATCTCGCGGCCTGGACGACCGTGGCGAACGTGTTGCTGAACCTCGACGGCGTCTTGACCAAGGGGTGATCCGACCATGAACTTCCATCTCCAGCACGCCAGGGCTCAGACCCGCCGTCAGTTCCTCAAGGACTCGCACGCGGGGCTGGGAGCGTTCGCCCTCGCCGGGCTGCTCGGCCGCGACGGCAAAGCCGCGGCGCCGGACCCCGATCACCCGATGGCGGTCAGGCCCCCGCACTTCGCCCCCAAGGCGAAGCATGTGATTTATCTTCACATGTCGGGAGCACCGCCGCAGCAAGACCTCTTCGACAACAAGCCGAAGCTGGTCGAACACAACATGCAACCGTGTCCCGACGAGCTGCTCAAGAACCAGCGGTTCGCCTTCATCAAAGGCCACCCTGTCATGCTCGGCTCGCCTTACAAGTTCAAGCGGCACGGCGACGCCGGGACTTGGGTCAGCGAGCTCTTGCCGCAGTTCAGCACGATGGTGGACGAGGTCTCGGTGATCCGATCGATGCACACCGACCAGTTCAACCACGCCCCAGCCGAGCTTTTCATCTACACCGGCTCCGCGCGAAACGGTGGCGCGGCGATGGGCTCGTGGATCACCTACGGGCTCGGGTCGGAGAACGAAGACCTGCCCGGCTTCGTCGTCCTGATCAGCGGCGGCACCGATCCGACGGGGGGCAAGGCGCTCTGGTCGACGGGCTTCCTCCCCTCGGTCTATCAAGGGGTCCAATGCCGCGCCGGCGGCGATCCGATCCTCTACGTGTCGAACCCCAAAGGCATGGACCGCGACGCCCGCAGGCGCAGCCTTGACGCGCTCCGGTCGCTCAACGAGTACGAACTGAAACAAGTCGGCGACCCCGAAACGCTCACCCGGATCAGCCAGTACGAACTCGCGTTCCGGATGCAGATGTCGGTACCCGACGTGATGGACATCCGCCAGGAACCCGAATCGATCCAGACGTTGTACGGCGCACAGCCGGGGGCGTCGTCGTTCGCCAACAACTGCCTACTCGCCCGACGCCTGGTCGAGCGCGGCGTCCGTTACGTCCAGCTCTACGACTGGGGCTGGGACACCCACGGTACAGGCCCCGGTGACGATATCGTCACCCAGCTCCCCAAGAAGTGCAAGGATATCGACCGCCCGATCACCGCACTCTTAAAAGATTTAAAAGCGCGAGGACTCCTGGATGAAACCCTCGTGATCTGGGGAGGCGAGTTCGGCCGAACCTCGATGAACGAAGCCCGAGGCGGCTCGAAATTCCTGGGCCGCGATCATCATCCGCACTGCTTCACGATCTGGATGGCGGGCGGCGGGATCAAGAAGGGCGTGAATTTGGGAGCCACCGACGAACTCGGATACTCGATCACCGAGAACCCGATGGGAGTGCGCGACCTCCAGGCCACGATCTTGCACCAGCTTGGGCTCAACGCCGACAAGCTCCGGTTTCCATATCAAGGGCTTCAACAGCGCCTGATCGGCGTCGAGAACGACGCACACGTCCGCAAGGAATTGCTCGCGTGAAATCAAGAGAATCGATCAACGAAGCCACGGGTTGCATTCAATCCGCGGCGACCGGCAATTTCCGACCGAAGACTTAACGCGGGGCATCGTCCTGATCGACGCGTTCGAGCTCCTTCTGAATGCGGTCGATCATCTCCTGAAGCTTCTTGCGGCGGTCCTCGCGAGCCTGAGCTTTGGCGGAAGAGGCTTTCGGGGCGGGAGCCGGCTTGACGGTTTCCGGCTTTGACTCGGCCTCCCGGACCTTCTTTTCGACCTCCTTGACCTGCTTCTCCGCCTCTTTGACCTGCTTCTCGGCGCTCTTCACCGCGTCATCGACGCCCTCTTCGAGCGACTTCAAGCCCTGGCGGATCTGCTTGCCGAGCTCGGAGTCCGGACCCAGGCTCTCGCCGAATTCGTCCGTCAACTTTTTCAGATTCGACTCGAATTCCGAGCCGGGTCCGAAGGCTTCCTTGACGTTCTTCTCGACGTGCTCGAAGAGTTTCTTGAGATCCGCCTCGAACTCGGAGTCGGGTCCGAATTTATCCTTGAGTTGCGTCTCCAGATTCTTGCCGAGCCGCTGAAGCGTCTTCGCAAGCGGTGAGTCGGGACCGAGAAGGTCTTCCAGAGGGTTCCGGTCGGCGGCTTTTTCGTCGGTCTTCGGGCCGGGAAGTGACGGTGCCTGCGCTGCGGATTGGCGTTGACGGACCCGTTCGCGGACGCGCTCTCGGAGCCGTTCTCGCACGGCCTTCTCGGCCTTCTTTTCGTCGTCCCTGGCTTTTTCCGCTTCGTCATCACGGTCGGCCGGGTCCTGAGAAAGGAAAGCGTGCGAAACCGTAGGATCGGCCGCCCTTGCGGGGAGCGTGCCAGTGGGCGAAAGCCCCCACACGGCCAGAAATCCCGCGCCAAGCAGTACGGGAACCGTCACGACGTGGGAAAGGGGGTTGCGCGAAATCATGCTCTGTCTCCCTTTTTGCTGGATGTTCAATCGAGTGCGATGGCTGGGGAGAGAACGATTCGTCTCGGAACTTGTCAGAGAAAACGCTTCGAACGCGACGGCGATCCGTGTTCGATCCGCCGAGTTCGGCCTTTCGGGTTATTCGTCCGACTTACGAGTTGCTTGAGCCAAAACGCCTCATTCGGCCGAAAATTCCCGGATAACGGCGAGATTTCCGCCAAGCTGGAGAAAATAGGCAGACTGGAATTCAGTACCTGTTGTCGAGCACGATTTTCGCGGTGCGCTTGTCGAGTGTGATCTCGACGAACGGTATCGGGTCGCCGGAGACCTGAATGGGCGAGAGCCGCAGGGGAGGGTCGCTCCTCCAGGTATCGAGCCAATGCATGCTGAGAATCACGGAGTTCGACCCGGGTTCCGGCTCGACGTCGGCCAGTTCAATGCGATTCAGCGCCATCCCGGTGACTTGTCCTTTCCCCGTCAAGAAATACGAGTGCGGGCGTTCGAGCCGGTACAAGGCGTAAGACGCCACCCCCTCGTTGAGGTAAAAGTTCGCCACACGATCGCCGGCCTTATCGGCGATCGCCTTCCACTGGACGTCGTCGAGAATCGCCCGCAGTTCCGGGCTCGTCGCGCGAGGGAGAGTCGCCACCTTCTTCGCGAGGGAGAATCGGTCGAGCACGTAACGCGAAAGCGGAGACCACGCGACCGCCCAGCCCACGTTGTACTCCCGCGCGTAGTCGGTCAATTCGTCGGCTTTCCATCCGTCGATACGACGCCCCCCCAGCGTGTAATCGCCGAAATTGGCGCGCCGGTTGTGTGCGATGAACGCGGTCTGGTAAATTCCCCCCACGAACGACCGGGCCTCCGGACGGAGCAGGAGCGGCAAGAGCGGAGTCCAGTGGGTGCTCTCTGGGTCGGTGTCCTCAAGAAGACGTAGCTGGTCCTCGAACATGATCCTCGCGGAGAGGTCTGTATTCACGCGGAGCCATTCGACGAGCCCTTTGTCTTCCGGCCGGAGCCCGACCGCCAGTCGCCTGGGCCTGGCTAGCGCCTTCACTGCGTACAAGAACGTCAGCGGCGATGCCGTCACCATGGCCACGAAAACCGCCAGGGTCAACGCCCCGAACGCGACCCGTCCGCGGAAGTTGCCACCGGTCCTGGCGGCGAGTTTCCGCATGATCCGCCAGACCGCCGACCCGGCGGGGACCGTCAGAAGGATCTCCAGCGAGGTGATGAATCGTAGAGGTTCGAGCGTCATCGTGAACGTCGAAAGTCCCCCAAGCCAGCAAAGGGCCACGAAGAACGCCGCGGTAAAGCCAAAAAGAGTCGCAAGCAGTCGCCGACCTTGGAGCCGCCACGCGACCAGTCCCGCCACCCCCAACGCAAGCAGCACGACCAGTACACGGCCGTCGAGAGGATTGTTGAGAAGCAAATCGGGGAAAGCCCGGATGGAGCCGGGATTCATGAAAAAAAATCCGGCGTCACGGATCGTCCGGAATCGCAAGAGCGGGACGAGCCAGAATCCGTTGAGCCCCAAGGCGATTCCCGCGGCGAGAAGAACGCCCCCAAAGCGTTTCCGCCTCCCGCGCCAGTCCCTCATCGTCGCGAGCAGATAGCCGATCGCCCCGCCGAACAGAAGGATCGGTGCCGTCACATGGGTGAACACGAAGACCGATCCCCCCGCGACCAAGGCCCCCCAGCGCACGGGCGTCGGCCGCCGGTCGTAACACACCAACAGCCCGAGCATCGGCACCAGGAACGTGGACGCCGTCACGAACGCGAACAGTCCCGAGCGCCAGAGTACGGTGGGCACGAACGCCCCGAACACGACGAATGCGAGCGCCGACGTCGTCGCGGCCTCCCCCGTCGAAAGACCCGCCGCCCTCACCCCGAACGCCAGGAAAGGAACGATCAACACGGTCAAGACGAACAGGCCGATCTTGTAGGCACGCGGGTTGTAGGAACCCCCGCCCGCCAGCTCGAACGCAATCGCCAGGTTGCTCGACGAATCCCAGACGGGTGTTTCAGGGTATCCCGCCATGAAGAACGGGTCATAACCCCATGAAGTCGCATGTTTTTGGAAGAATTCCGCCCCGAGTGCCCCGTGATAGAGGTGGATCGCGTGGTCGACCATAACGACGGGGCGGTCGTCTGTGAGTGCGTCCCAGCTCGGAAAGAGTCGCAACGACTGATACGCATGCAACCCGAAAATCATCAGCAATATGCAGGTAGGCCGCGAAATCAGGCGATTTGAAGGCGAGGGGTCAGGTCGCATCGGGCTCTCGAACGGGATTCGCGGGTCATTGGGTGGCGATGAACCACATTCCAGAATGACAGAATCTTACCCGCGGCTCGACCGCCGGAGCAGGGGGACTGCTCGATATGCCTCGCCTGCGTTTCACGATCGGCCGATTTCTCACGGCCCACCGGACTCGCGCTCCTGGCCTCGATCGCGCGGATTTTTTTTCGGATGCCCCATTGACATTTGTCTGAACTAGCGAGACACTGTACTAGTAACGTAGCACACTAGGAGGGCCTGGGATGATCCTGTTGGAGCTCAACATGTCGGACTCCCGGCCGATCTACAGCCAGATCGGGGACCGGGTGAAATTCGCGGTGGCGGCAGGGGTTTTGCGCCCCGGGGAGCTTGTCCCCTCGGTCCGCGACCTCTCCAAACAACTCGTGGTGAACCCGAACACGGTGGCGCGGGCGTACCGCGACCTGCAAACCGAGGGGTTGCTGAAGCCCGTTCGCGGAACGGGGCTTCAGGTCTCCGACGGGGCCACCGAGCGCTGTCGCGAGGCGCGTCGCGGGTATGTCCGCGAACGGCTCCGCGCGGCGATCGTGGAGGCCCGGCGGAGTGCGATGGAATCCGCCGAGATCGAGGTGATCTTGCGCGAAGAATGGGCGCGGGGCGTCGAGCACGACCACGGCAACGGGCCGTCGCGGGCGATCGAGTTCCAGGACCGAGGACAGGAGGTAGGCCGATGACGGGCAACGCGATCCGCGTGGAAAACCTGGTTAAGCGGTTCCGCGACCAGCGGGCAGTTGACGGCGTCTCCTTCAACGTCCCCGAAGGAGCGGTTTTCGGCCTCCTGGGCGAGAACGGGGCGGGCAAGACGACCACGATTCAGACGCTACTCGGCCTGCTGTCCCCCGACGACGGCAAGGTCGAAGTGCTCGGGCTCGACCCGTCGAGGAAGGGGCTCGAAGTCCGCCGCAAGGTCGGCTACGTCCCGGAAGTTCCCGCTCTTTACGACTGGATGACGGTCAATGAGATCGGCTGGTTCGCCTCGGGGTTCCACCCCGAAGGCGCCGCGGGGCCGGCCACGTACCAGTCGCGGTACGTCGATTTGATGAAGGGGTTTGAACTGCCGCCGACCCGTAAGATCAAGGCACTCTCGAAAGGGATGCGGGCGAAGGTCTCACTGGCAGTCGCCCTGGCCGCCGACCCGAAGCTGTTGATCCTCGACGAACCGACCTCGGGCCTCGACGTGCTGGTCCGTCGCGAATTCCTCGAAAGCATGGTGGATCTCGCAGGGATGGGCCGCACGGTCTTTCTTTCGAGCCACCAGATCGGCGAGGTCGAACGAGTCGCCAGCCACGTCGCGCTCATGCACAAGGGGAAATTGCTCCTCGCGGAACCCTTGGACGACTTGCGTGCTCGGACGTTCCTGCTCTCGCTGTCATTCTCGACACGCGACCACGTCGAGGCCCCGCCGACAAACTTGCCGCTCACGTTGATCGACACGGCCGACGCCCCCCGGCAAGCCTTCTGGCTGGTCCATGCTCGCGACCGCGCCGCGTGTGAAACCGTCCGTGCGATCCCCGGGGTCGAGACCGTTTCGATCGAAACCCCGAGTCTCGAAGACATCTATATCGGATACATGCGTTCTCGACGCCCCGTGAGTCCGCCGTTAACGGCCTCGGCGAACGTGGCTTGAGGAATGAGTCTCAGTACTTCCCGAATGACCGACTTCGACAGTTTATGACGGAACTGATTCCGGTATATGCCGTTCCGTTGCTACCGTATCGACAAGCCCGTAAAGGAT
>JAYUFP010000667.1:0-4358 GCA_043738665.1 Isosphaeraceae bacterium | reverse complement strand
TTCGTCCCCGGAGGCATTTCTCCGGCCGCGACTCGCTCCCAGATCAGGCTCGCGTCATGGTCGCCGGGCTCGACGGCCGCGCCCGCTTTGCCGCCACGAATCATCGCCCTTGCCAGCCGGAGGTCGAGCCCGCCTTTGGGTTTCGGCTCGTCTCCGTGGCAATGAAAACAGTGGGTCTTGAGGATCGGCCGGACGTGCGTCTCGAAAACGATCGCCCCCTCCTCCGCGCGGACCGACACACACAAGGCCGTCAAGGCTGCGATTCCGCAGAGAAGGCGGGGAAGGAGCATGACAAGGCTCCGATCATCGACATCGGGGCGGGCGCGGGTTCAATCATCCACGGCGAGTCAAACCGAAACGAAAGCCGGAAGGATCTTTGTTTAACATATCCGCAACAAAACCGTTTGGCAACGACGAAATACACTTGCGTCGTCTTTGAATTCGTACGGTGAGACTCGATGACCCGACCCGGCCAGGCCGTTATTTCGTAGGACCACTCGAAATCCAGGTCTTCAAGTCTCCAGCATCACTTTCACAACGCCCTCCGGAGCCGTCTCCACTTCAGGAGGGTCGGGCAGCAACAACGCGATCAACGACGCCGGGACGAACAGAAGGCCTGCGCAGAGGAGTGCGAACCGATAATCGCCGACCTTTGAAAACAACCCGAACACGACCGTACCGACCGCGGCCGCGATGCGTCCGATGTTGTAGCAAAAGCCCGCGCCCGTGGTCCGCAAGAGGACGGGAAACAACGGCGGCAGGTACATCGTGAAGAGAGCGAAAAGGCCGCCGCACGCCCCCATGATGGGCAAGAGAACCAACAGGGCCGTATGGCCGCGAGGCACGATATAAGTCGCGAACATCGCCAGGGCGTAGGCCAGGCAGAGTAAGGCGATCGAGCGCCGGTAACCCATGAACCGGGCGAGGACCGCCGCCAAGAAGTTCCCGAAGATCGCCGCCACCATCACCAGGAAATTGGCGACGCTGGCGATCTCATTTTTCCGGGCGGCGGAAAGTTCGATCACCTCCGGAAGATTTCTCAACTGTTGCTGATACCAGAACATGAACGCCCAGTGAGCACTCAGACTCACCGAGCAAACCAGGATGACCAGGATCGACGTGCGGCGGACTTCCCCGCGGAACAGGTCGGCGATCCCCGGCGACTTTCCCGTCGCGTCATTCTTGGCCGCATTCCACTCGTCGGTCTCCGGCACCGCTTTCCGGATCCAGAAGACGAGGAGCGCCGGCAAGACCCCCACAAGGAAAAACACGCGAGGGCTCTGCCCCGCCATCAAATAGACCGTGCAAGACGCGAGCAGGATCCCGATATTCACGCCGCTCTGAAGCACCGCCGCGATCCAGGGCCGCCAGTGCCGGGGCCAGGTCTCCGACAGGAGGGACGCTCCGACCGCCCACTCGCCGCCGATCCCGAGCGCCGCGAGGAATCGCAAGATCAGCAGATGCCACCATGTTTGCGCGAAGAACGACAGACCCGTGAACAGGGCGTATGTGAGGATCGTCAGGCAGAGCGCCCGGCTTCGGCCGATGATGTCGCCCACGCGCCCGAAGAAGCCTCCGCCGAGCGCCCAGCCGACCAGGAACGCGGCCTGGATCCATGAACTGTAGCGGCCCACGGCCTCGTCGCGCGTATCGGTCGCGCCGATCAGCTCGGCGACGAACGGGGCGGCGACGAGGACATACAAGTGCATGTCCAGGCCGTCAAACAGCCACCCCAGCCACGCGGCGATGCCCGACTTCCATTGGTGCGACGAGAGGTCGCGTAGGCTCGTGATCTCGTCCCGCGACCGCGGGTCCGATTCGATTACGGACATAGCACCACCTGGGCGGGATTGATCGCCCGGTATTTCCCCTTGTTCGCCGTGATCTCAAACGCCTTGGGGACCGATTCGAGGCCATGCAAGACGTGGGTGATCGTCGGTTTGAGCCGGACTCGGCCCGAAGCGACGAGCCGCACGGTGTGTTCCAGGTGGGCGAGCGTGCTGATATCAGGGAATAAAAAACGGAGACTGCGTTCACGCAAGAGGTCGACGTCGATCTCCATAGGCGCTCCGAACCACGAGACGCCGATCAGTTTGCCCCCGGACCGCACCGAGTCGATCGCCTGCATCAGGGAACGGGTTCCGGCGAGCCCCTGCTTAGGGCTCCCTCCGGCACACTCGAAGACGATGTCGGCCCCGTTACCCCCGGTCAATTCCTTGATCGCGGTCACGGGATCGACGGTGTTCGCGTTCAATGCCACCTCAGCGCCGAGCTCGAGCGAAACTTTGCACGCTTCGTCACGGACGTCCACGGTAATGATGAGCCCCGCGCCGCTGTTAAGGGCGATCTGAAGGCATTCCAGCCCCATGCTCCCCTGCCCGAAGATTGCAACGGAGTCTCCGATGCCAATCTGTGCGGTCTCGACCGCGGCGATGCTATCGCTGAGCGACTGCAAGCACGCGGCCTCGCTGTCGGAGATCCGATCGTCGACCCGTACCAGCGCGATCTCGGGCAAAAGCGCCCGTTCGGCGAAACAACCGGGGAGTTGAAAGCCGATGATCGGCCCTTTGCGGCAGAGGTGGTTCTTGCCTTCAAGGCAGAATGGGCAAGACCCGCAGGGGAGCTTGGCACGCGCCGCGACGCGGTCACCGGGTTTAAAGCGGGTCACCGCCTCGCCGACCTGGACGACCCTCGCACAAAACTCGTGGCCGAAGAGCTGGACCGGGGCCTCCGTTTCGAGCCTGCGCTTGATCGACGCGTAGGCGAGAGTCGGGATGCCGAACGCGAGCTGGGCCTCCGTGACGCTGGGCTGAACGCAAAGCGGTTCGGCAATCACATGACCGGGCCGACACGCCGGCTCGGGCACGTCGTCGAGCCTCATGTCGCCGAAAGCGTAGAATCGCCAGGCTTTCAAGAGCGTCTCCTCACGAACCGGGCGGATTGCAAAGTCGAGAAGTCCTCGAAACGTCGTACGCGATCTCACCGCGGAGAGCGCCGAGTCGAGACTGGACGAGAGAAGAAACGGAACGAGAGCGGATTCGCTAACTTTGACCTCGTTTATTCTCTCTTCTCTGCGATCTCAGCGATCTCCGCGGTTAATCCGGTTCTTGACTTTGCAGTCTTTCCGCCTAACGAACACGAGTGAATTTCTGAAGTGACGGGCAATCGGCCGGAACCACTCCGCGATTTCCTCCGGCCGACCAGGTCACCTCGCTGACATAGAGATCGCCCTTCGAATCGAGGCTGAGGTCGTGAGGCGCGAAGAAGTCGCCCGGCGAACACGGGTTGATACCTCCCCCCCACCGGGCGAGAAGCGACCCGTCCCGGTCGAACACGCTCACGCGCCCGCCGGTCGAATCGGGGCTCGGCGCGGTCGTTCCCGGCCACATTCCCGCATGAAATCCCAGTTCCGCGACATAGACCGTTCCTGCCGCGTCCACCAGGACTTGGCAGGGCCTGGCGACCTCGGCCCATTCATATAAGAATTTGCCTTCAGGGCTGAAGAACTGCAGCCGCAGGTTTTCGCGATCGGCGACCACGACCGTCCCGTCAGGGCCGACGGCGATCCCGTGCGGTACTCGAAATTCTCCGGGGCCTGCCCCCGGCTCGCCCCACGAAAAGAGGAGTCGGCCTTCGGGAGAGAATTTGTGGATGCGAGCATTCCCGTATCCGTCGGCGATGTACATCGAGCCGTCGGCCGCGAGCGCGAGGTTCGTCGGGTAGTTGAACGGTGAACCGGCATGGCGGATCGTCCGGAAATCCATGCTCGTATTGCCGGTGTCCGATGGAGCCCGGCTCGTCCCGAGTGTCAGTAGCAGCTTGCCCTCGGGTGAAAACTTGCGCACGGTATGGTCGAGGTCGTCCGTGCAGTAGACCGAGTCGTCCGGGCCGATGGTCAATCCGTGGGGCCTGGCGAAAAGGCCCTCACCCCACGAATCGACGAAGGTTCCGTCGCGGTCAAAAATCACGATCGGGTGCTCGCCGCGGTCGAAGGCGAAAACCCGGTCGCGGGAGTCGATCGCGACGGCGGCGACTTCCACGAAACGCCAGCCTTCGGCAAGAACTCCCCAGTTCTCACAGACCTCGAATCGAAGACCGCCCGTGCCGTCCGCTGAACTCATTCGTGAGACTCCCACGCGGGCGGATTCACTTGGCCCAAGGAATGTGATATCCCGTCGCGTTGAGCCGGATCCTGTACAGGCTCTTGTCGACCGTGATGTAAAGCATGTTCTTATCATCGCCGATCCCGAAATCAACGTTGCTGGGGTTCCCTGACGGCTCGCGGGTTCCCTCTTGCGGCTCGCCGGTCTTGATGAAGCCCCGTTCCTTGCCGTTGGAGTCGACGATGAGAACGCCAG